>JBBSAN010000424.1:0-6337 GCA_038252265.1 Chloroflexia bacterium | reverse complement strand
TCACCTCCCAACGCCGTCGCGCCGACTGGTGGCAAACGGCGCTGCCGCCGCTGGTGATCTTCGGCGTCGTCCTGCTCCTCTGGCAGTTCCAGGTCATCCACGCCCTGCTCAACATCAAAACGTTCCAACTGCCCCTGCCCAGCGAGATTCTCGACGCTTTCGCCCGCCGCAGCCGCGACCTCTGGACCGGCACCTGGTACACGCTGGGCGAGGCGTTGGGCGGGCTGGCCCTGGGCGCGGGCCTGGGCTTCCTCGCCGCCATGCTCTTCACCCGCTTCGACGCCACCCGCCGGGCGCTGATGCCGTTAGCCGTCTCGGCCAACGCGATTCCCGTGATCGCCTTCGCCCCCATCGTCTCGCGCTGGCTGGGCTTCGACCAACCGACGCGCATCGTCATCGTCGCCGTGATGACCTTTGCCCCGATGGTCATCAGCGCCGTCAAGGGGCTGACCGCGCTCGACAACGCCTCGCTCGACCTGATGCACAGCTACGCCGCCAGCGAAGGGCAGATCTTCCTCAAGCTGCGCCTGCCCAGCAGCCTGCCCTACGTCTTCAGCGCGCTCAAAGTCGGCGCGACCGCCTCGATGATCGGCTCCGTCATCGCCGAGTTCTTCAATTCGGCGGGGGGCATCGGCAAGTTGATTGCCAACAACATCCAGAGCAACGATTTCGCGCTCGCCTGGTGCGGCGTGATGATCGTCACCGGGATCGGCCTGCTGCTCTACCTCGCCATCGGCGGGGTCGAGCGCCTGCTGCTGCCGTGGGAACCAGGCACCCGCGACCGCTAGCCCCGCCCCGGTTCGGACACTCATCAGTTTTAGGAGGAGGAAAGGAACCTATGAAACTGCACAAAGGGATTGTCTATCTGTTACTGTTGGCCCTGGCCGTCACCGCGCTGGCCGGGTGCGACACAGGCGGCGCGGCCACCCCCACCGCCGTCAGCGGCACCACCGGCTCGACCGAGGCCACCGCAACGACCGCCCCCACCGGGGCCACCGCGACAGCCGACACCAGCACCACCAACGGCACCCTCACCAAGATCAAGCTCCAGGTCAAATGGCTGCATCAGGCGCAGTTCGCCGGGTATTACCTGGCCGCCGACAAGGGCTATTACAAAGCGCTGGGCCTCGATGTCGAGATCTTGCCCGGCGGCCCCGACGTGGTCCCCTCGCAGAAGGTCTTGACCGGCGCGGCAGATGTGGGCATCGACTGGGTCGGCAGCCTGCTGGCGAACCGCGACAAGGGCCAGCCGTTGGTGGACATCGGCCAGTTCTACCAGAGCAGCGCCCTGCTGCTGATCAGCAAAAAGAGCGCGAACATCAACAGCCCCGCCGACCTGAAGGGCAAGAAGGTCGGCGTCTGGACCGGCGGTAACGAGTTCGAGTTCCGCGCCCTGATGGACAAGTACAAGATGGACAACAGCATCGACAACAACAAAGACATGACCGTGATCAAGCAGGGCTTCGAGATGGACTCGTTCCTCAACGGCCAGCTTGACGCCGCCTCGGCCACCACCTACAACGAGTACAACGTCGTTCTCGAAGCCGGGGTCAAGCCCGAAGACCTCAACGTGATCAACTACAACAGCGAAGGTGTCGGGATGCTCGAAGACCATGTCTTTGTCACCGAGGACACCCTGAAGAGCAAGCACGATAGCCTGGTCGCCTTCCTCGCCGCCTCGCAAAAGGGCTGGCAGGACGCCGTCAAAGACCAGAACGCCGCCGTCGAAGCCGTGATGAGCCGCGTGGACAAGTCCACCACCGACCGCAACCACCAGGTGAGCATGATGCGCGAAGTCGCCAAGCTGGTCCAGCCCGACGGCCTCGCCGCCGACCAGATCGGCGTGATCGACCCCACCAAGTTCGACACAACCGCCGCCATCGCCCTCAAGTTCAACATCATCACCAAACCCGCCGCCAACGCCTACACCAACGACCTGATGACCGACGCGATCAAGCTGAACGCGGGCAAGTAGCGCGTGATGCGTGATGCGTGATGCGTGATGCGTGATGATAGATCGGCAACTGTGATCTGTCATCCACTCCCACTGTCATCCTGAGCGCAGCGAAGGATCTACTGACCCTGGCAAGCGGTCGCTAGGCCAGCCGATCCACCGCTGCGCTCAGGATGGGGGCCTGAAGCACAGCAGAAAATGGCTCCCTCTTGCCAATGAAACCACGCACAATAGGCCTGCTGCTCTGCTTGCTGGCGCTGGCAATATTAGGAGCCTGCACCGATAACGGAGAGGGCGGCGTCTGCGATCCCAATCGACCCAAGTGGGAAACCTGGCACGACCCCACGTACCCCGATGCCCAACAGGTACAGACGAACCAGGAGAACAAGTATCGAGCCACGACCACCTTTCAGACCAGCGCGACCCCTAAAGAGGTATTGGCTTTCTATCGCGAAGAGTTGACTAAGGCAGGTTGGCATAGCAGTGCTCAGCCACCCGCCACGCCTGATAGTCTCGACTTCGAGGCGGCCAACTGCTGCTATTGGGGTGAGGTGCGTGTGAGTACGGCGACTAGCAGCACGCAGACAAACGTAACGGTAAAGCACAGTTGGTCGCAAGGCTGTTATTAATCCCACTGAGAAACCCATCCCCCTATGCACGATCCATCCACCCCCGATCCTCTCCCCTTCGCCCACGACTCCGGCAGCCCCGATATTGTCTGGCGGCCTACCGCTGAGTATGTGGAACGGAGCCGCTTGCACCGCTTCATGGATCGGCACGGCATCGCGTCGTTCGGGGACCTGCTGGCCCGCTCGGTGGATGATGTGGCCTGGTTCTGGGATGCGGTGGTCCAAGATCTGGAATTGGAGTGGTTCCGGCCCTATATTCAGGTGCTGGACCTAAGCGATGGCCCCGAATGGCCGCGTTGGTTCGTCGGCGGGCAATACAACTACGTCCATGATGCCGTAGACAAGCACGCCGCCAGCAGCCGCGCCGCCACCTCCGCCGTCGTCTGGGAAGGCGAAGACGGCGCGACTCGCACCCTCACCTATGCCGACCTCTACGCGGAGGTCAACCGGGCGGCGAACGCACTGCGGGCACTGGGTGTGGGCAAGGGCGACCGGGTCGGCGTCTTCCTGCCGATGATCCCCGAAACCGCCGTCGCCGTCCTCGCCATCGGCAAGCTGGGCGCGATCCTCGTCCCCATCTTCTCCGGCTATGCCGGGGCTGCCGCCGCTGCGCGCCTGGCCGATTGCAGCGCCAAAGTACTGATCACTGCCGACGGCTTCTACCGCGCGGGCAAGATCGTCCCGCTGAAAGAGGCCGCCGACGAAGCCGCTGCCGCCACACCGGATGTCGAGCACGTCCTGGTCGTGCAGCGCATCGGCCACCCGATCCCCTGGACCGCCGGGCGCGACCACTGGTGGCATGAGGCATTAGCCAGCCAGCCGGACACCTGCCCCACCGAACCGACCGCCGCCGCCGACCCCTACATGATCATCTACACCAGCGGCACCACCGGGCGGCCCAAAGGCGTCGTCCACGTCCACGCCGGGTTCCCGATCAAGGCGGCGCAGGAGTTGGCCCACTGCTTCGACCTCCACGCGGGCGACGTGCTCTGCTGGCTGAGCGATCTGGGCTGGATGATGGGGCCGTGGGCCATCGCCGGGAGCCTGATGCTCGGCGCGACCTGCCTGCTCTACGAAGGCGCGATCACCCATCCCCACCCCGACCGCGTCTGGGCTATCGTCGCCCGCCACCATGTCACCCATCTGGGCATCGCCCCGACCGCCATCCGCGCCCTGATGGGCCACGGCGATAGCTGGGTGACGCGGCACGACCGTCGCAGCCTGCGCATCCTCGCCGGGGCGGGCGAACCCTGGACCCCCGTCCCCTGGCACTGGTACTTCACCGTCGTCGGCGAGGGGACCCGCCCGATCATCAACTACTCCGGCGGCACCGAGGTCGCGGGTGGCATCCTCGGCGGCAACCCGCTCTTGCCGCTCAAACCCTGTGCCTTCAGCGCGCCCGTCCCCGGTATGGCCGCCGACGTAGTAGACGCCGACGGCCACTCCCTGCGCGACACCGTGGGCGAACTGGTCCTGCGCGGCCCCTGGCCCGGCATCACCCGCGGCTTCTGGGCGGGTGCCCCTGGAGCACGCGACCGCTACCACGACACCTACTGGGCACGCCTCCCCGGCATCTGGGTCCACGGCGACTGGGCGCGGGTGGACGCCGACGGCTTCTGGTACATCCTGGGCCGTTCCGATGACACAATCAAAGTGGCGGGCAAGCGGGTCGGCCCCGCCGAAGTCGAGGGCGCGGCGGGCAGCCACCCCGCCGTCCTGCAAGCCGCCGCCATCGGCGTCCCCGACCCGCTCAAAGGCGAGGCCCTGGTCGTCTTCTGCGTCCTCCGCCCCACCGTCGCCCCCACCCCCGCCCTTCGCGCCGCCATCGAGGCCGCCATCATCGCCCAACTCGGCAAGACCCTCAAGCCCGCCGCCCTCCACCTCGTCCCCGACCTCCCCCACACCCGCAACGGCAAAATCCTCCGCCGCATCGTCCGCCAGGCCTACCTGCACGAGCCGCTAGGCGACATCTCGGCGCTGGAAAACCCGGCAGCGTTGGAGGGGATCATATTGATGAATAGAGGTTAGCCAATAGGCATCACAAGAAAGGTAAGCAAGCTATGGCAAGATATTTCACACATTACTGGTCAAATGCCACTTGGGAAAATCTCGATGATTCGGAGCACGATGGAGAAGAGTTAAGCCATACTGCTGGCAATTTATTTCGTACAAGTGGAGTGAGTGAGGATGATTTTATCTACATAATCACGGTACAGAAAGGATGGCTTTATGTATTAGCGCGGATGGAAGTCGATGGTGTTTATGATCAAGATGAAGCCGCACATATTTTGGAGACCTCTGATCTTTGGGAAGCTAAGGATCATGTAATTGCAAAATCATCTACGCAGATGAGATTTGAAAGTGCGCCAATCCCTATGGATATCGCTAAGAATCTTGAATTCTTTAGCAGCCAAGGGACGAAACGACCCAAACTAACTCCAACAGGTATTTTAGATCAGCAGACACTTCGCGCCGTCAGAGAGTTAACCCCAGAGTCCGCACATCAATTAGACCAATTGATTAAAGCGCGGGAGAGAACATACACATCTGTAGAAACTGATCAACCACCACTCCAAAATGATTCCTTGCTCACAATAGCTGAACAAGATATAGAAGCTTACCAGACTGATCAACCACCACTCCAAAATGATTCCTTGCTCACAATAGCCGAACAAGACATAGAAGCTTACGAGGTAGAAGAGTCCTACACTGAAGGCAAAGTCTCCACTATACTGGTCAACAAGTATGAGCGTAATCCCAAGCTGCGTGAGGCAGCCATCAACATACATGGGATGCGCTGCCAGGGATGTGGCTTTTCATTTATCGAGTTCTATGGCGAACGTGGTCGAGATTATATTGAGGTTCATCACCTACGGCCCATTTCGAGTTACAAAGGTGAGGTGAAGGTAAACCCGAACAAAGATATGGCTGTAGTATGCTCAAATTGCCACCGGATGATTCATCGAACGCCAAAAGATCCGTTAAGCCTTGACGAGCTTCGTGAAATCATTCGGAAGAATCGATCATAGAATAACCCTACTACTTTGCTAAAGGAGAACTCCCACCTATGGAACTCACCGAAACCGTCCTGAAACGCCGCATGGTCCGCCACTTCACCGACGAGCCGGTGCCGCCCGCCACCGTCGAGCGCATGATCGAACTGGCCCGCCACGCCCCCAGCGCCGGGTTCACCCAGGGCCAGGCCTTCGTCGTCGTCACCGACCCGGCCATGAAACGGGCCATCGCCACCCTCTGCGGCGAAGAAAGCTACGTCGAGCGCGGCTTCCACCCCTTCGTCTCCGGCGCGCCCGTCCTCGTCATCCCCTGCACCAGCGAAGCCGCCTACCACCGCCGCTACCAGGAGGCCGACAAGACGCAGGACGACGGCAGCGAGATCGTCTGGCCCGTCCCCTACTGGCACATGGACATCGGCTGCGCCGTCCAGATCCTGCTGCTGGCCGTGGTCGATGAAGGGCTGGCCGCCGGGTTCGCCGGTGCCCACGATCTCGACGCCCTCCGCGCCCTGCTCGGTATTCCCGCCGAAGTCACCCCCGTCGGCGTCATCCCCATCGGCCACCGCGCCCCCGATGTCCCCTCCCCCTCCCTCCAACGGGGCCGCAAACCCGATGCCGACTACCTGCACCGCGACCGCTGGTAGGGACGAGTGGTCAGTGGTCAGTGATCAGTGGTCAGTGATTCTGGTCATCAGAGAGCGTGTGCGCCCCATCCGCCGGTTGCGCGATCCCCTCTCCCT
>JBBSAN010000423.1:0-6342 GCA_038252265.1 Chloroflexia bacterium | reverse complement strand
GCCCCGACCGCACCCCCGCCCACAGCGAACCTGCTCCCGCCGCCTCCTGATTCGCCCGGTTGCGCAGCAGGGGCAACCCGATCGGAGCCGCCCGGCGGCTTGTTCGTTACACTAATAACCCGACCCGTTGCCGCTGGCCGGTAACGGGTCGTTACCTGTTTACATCCTCCCAACAGGCACAAGTGTACGTGTATCAGGGTCTCACATAGATGAGTACCCGGTTATCGTTGCATGGGGGTTGCAGGTTGAGTATAATAAGCTGTGTGCGCCACACTTTATTGGCACCTAACGAAGGAGTCTGCGCGTGAATCGTCTAAAGATTATTCGAGAGAAGAAGAGCCTGACGCTGGCCCAGCTAAGCGCCCGCACCAGTATTCCGGTGCGGCTCCTGGGCGATTATGAAGCAAACCTCCTGGAGATCCCGCCGCCGCATATGAAAGCGCTGGCAAAGGCGTTGTGGGTCAAACCCGACGAGTTGGTGGCGGTTGGCCCGGCCCCGGCTCCCGGCGGCGTGGCTCCGCCGCCCGGCCCGCTCGCGGATCGCGGCCCCGCCCCCGCCCCTTCGCCGGTGGCGATCGCCGCGCCCCCTTCGGCCCCTCCGGCCCCGGCAGGAATGCCGCCCAGCGAACCGGCCCCTTATGCGCGCCCCGCGCCGCCGCCCATGCCGAACGGGGCACCACCCGACATGGCCGCCCCGCCGCGCCCGGCCTATGCGCCCGCCCCGCCCCCGCGCCGCCCGATGGGGCCGCCCGCAGGCGACATGGGCCGGCCCCCCGGTCGCCCCGCGATGGGGGGCGGACGCGGCAAGCGCGACCCGGTCGCCATGCCCGCCACGGAGGGGCAAATGACCGAGATCATGCGCCTGGCCGCCCGGCTCAACCTCAGCACCGCCCAGCTTGAAACCCAGTTCAGCCGCCCGCTGGCCGACATCACCCGCTTCGACGCCCGCGAATGGATCAAGCAGCTACGGGAAGAAGCGGCCACCAAAGCCCCGCCGAGCAAGATCCACTTTGGGCAGTGGCCGGGCCTGAAGGACGATCTGGAGGCGGTGTACCTGAACGAGCAGAAGACGACCGGCGCACCTTTCCGCTTTGTGCTGTTCAACGGCGAGGCCCTGGAAGGCCCGATCAGCGACTTTACCCCCTACACAATCACGATCGCCGAGACCGAAACCGGCAATCAGCTCGTGCTGCGTAAGCTCGCGGTGGCCTATTATCGCCGCCTGGGCGAAGGGGACGGCCCGGTAAACGCCGGAGAAGAAAGCACTAACGGGCATGAAGCGCTGGATAATGCCCCGTTCCCCGGCCCGGCCCAGCCGCAGTTCGCGCCGCCCACTGAGGAGCCGACCGAGGAGCCGACCGCGCAGGCGGGAGGTGGCGCATGAGTCTTAGCGATTATGTCAAGTTCATGCGGGCGACAAAGGGCGGCGTCACCCCCTGGGAGATCGCCGACGCGACCGGCGTGCCGTCGAAAGAAGTCCACCTGCTGGAAGTAAAGCACCGGCGCATGGGCGACGACGATGATATGCTGGCGAAGCTGGCCCAATACTTCGAGGTGCCGGTCGAAGACCTGGTGCGGCGGCGGGATGCGTTCCGTAAACGCCTGACCGGTTTCGTCGCCGACCGGCAACGCAGCGAAGAGCCAGTCACCTTCGTGCTGGAGAGCGGCGAGCGGCTCGAGGGCACCATCGCCTGGTTTGGCCGCGAGGCCATCGCCCTCCAACCCCCCGACAGCGGGCACCCGCTGGTCATCCAGCGTGCCGTGATCGCCGAATGGCATTAGCCACGGGCAGCGCGCAGCGCGCAGTGAGCAGCGAGTGATTCGTGCTGCGTTTATTCTAACCACTAACCACTCATCACCCACCACTCGCTGCTCGCTGCGCGCTGCTCGCAACTCGTGAAGGCCCCCCTATGACCGCCCCGCCGCTCGACCGCTTCTGGTACCTCAAGCGGATCAAAGTCTTCCAGGAGCTAGGCGATCCCGCGCTGGAAGGCATCGCGGCGAAGCTGATCCATACCACCTACCGCAAGCGCCAGACGATCTTCAGCGCCTACGACCCTAGCGACCGGATCTATTTGTTGCGCCGGGGCCGAGTCAAACTCTATATGCTGTCGGAGGATGGGCGCGAGATTACCCTGGCGATCCTCGAAGAGGGCGACTTTTTCGGCGAGACGGCGCTGACCAACCCTGCCGCCCGGCAGGTGTTCGCCGAAGCGCTGGACGATGCGCTGGTCGCCACAATGACCCGCGACGATTTCCTGGAGTTGATGCGCGATCAGCCCGATGTGGCCTTGCGGGTGACCCAGGCGATGGGCGAGCGGCTCTTGCGGACCCAGCAGCAGGTGGAGCGCCTGGCCTTTGACGACGTGAGCACGCGGCTGGCCCGCTTCCTGTGGGACGCTGTGGGGCGGCAGGGCGAGCGCCGCAACGGCTCGATCCGCCTGCCGCTGGCCCTCACCCACCAGGAGATGGCGAACCTGCTGGGCACCACCCGCGAAACCCTGACCTCCACCCTCAACCGCTTTGTGGACGACGGCCTCCTCTCGGTCGAGAGCCGCGGCATCCTGCTCGTCACCAACGAACAGGCGCTGCGGGTCCGCGCCCACGCGGAATAGAGGACTGAGGACTGAGGACTGAGGACTGAGTAATGGGTGAGCAGGTGGTAGAGGTCGAAAATCCGCAATCCGCAATCCGCAATCCGCAATCCGCAATTCCGGTGGATGCGGAGCGGCAGCGGTTGGCCCACGAGTATGCGGCGATCCAGCACTGGCTGTTCCTGGCGGATCTCGTGCTGGGGGTGATCCTCGTGGCGGGGCTGCTGCTGACCGGGGCCTCGGCGGGCATCCGCACCTGGGCGGCGAGCCTGGTGCCGGGCGACTGGTGGTGGGCGGTCGTTATCATCTATGCTGTCGTCCTCGGCGTGGCCTACACGCTGATCACCCTGCCGCTCGGCTTCTACAGCGGCTATATCCTGCCCCACCGCTACGGGCAATCGAACAGTAGCCGGGGGCTGTGGCTGGCCGATTTCGCCAAAGAGACGGCGCTGGAGGCGGTGTTCGGGGTGCCGCTGGTGCTGGTGCTCTATGCGCTGCTACGGGCGTTCCCCGACTGGTGGTGGCTGCTGATGGCCGCGCTGGTGCTGGGGGTGTCGGTGGTGCTGGCCCAACTGGCCCCGGTGCTGCTGATGCCGATCTTCTTCAAGATGACCCCCCTGCCCGACGGCGACTTGCGCCAGCGATTGATGACGATGGCGGCCCAGGCCCGCAGCCCCGTGAACGGGGTCTACGTGATGGATCTCAGCCGCCGGACCCGCGCCGCCAACGCCATGTTCACCGGCATCGGCCCGACCAAACGGATCATCCTGGGCGACACGATGCTGACGGACTACAGCGCCGACGAAATCGAGACGGTGCTGGCCCACGAACTGGCCCATCAGGTCCACGGCGACCTGTGGCGCGGCATCGTCTTTCAGACGGTGCTGACCGTGATCGGGCTGGCGGTGGCGAACGTGCTATTGGGCTGGGGCGTGACGGCGTTCGGCTTCCAGGGGATTGCTGACGTGGCCGCGCTGCCCCTGGTCGCAGCGGCGCTGGGCGGCTTCTTCCTCATCCTGCTGCCCGCCTCCAACGGCTTCACCCGCGTCATGGAACGCGCCGCCGACGACTATGCCCTGCGGGTCACCAACAAGCCCCGCGCCTTCCAGGCGGTGATGGCAAAGATGGCCGGGCAAAACCTGTCCGAAATGCAGCCTGCCCCCTGGGTCGTCTTCCTCTTCTACAGCCACCCGCCCGTTGCCGAGCGCATCGCCGCAGCGGAACGGTATGCAGTAGGCAGCGGGCAGTAGGCAGCGGGCAGTGGGTTGCGGGTTGCAAGTTGTGAGTTGTGAGCTAATCCGCTCTTTGTAGGATATGGCTCCGCCCATTGACGGTTGGGGCTGCCCCGGTGTCTACAGCGGCATTGTGCCCCCATCAGCGCGAACATACACCGATGACCTCCCCATGCTGTCATCCTGAGCGCAGCGAAGGATCTACTTGGAGGTCCGTGGTGCAGTAGGCCACGATCCCGATCTTCCCTGACGACTATAGACCGCCAAGCAGCACTCAGGATGAAGAGGATCGAAGTCCATACACCGGTGGATTAACCCACTGTTACCCCAACAATGCGGCGCAGTCGCGAATAATACCGTTTCGCCCCCTTCGTCCTTTCGCTTCGTGCGCTCCGTCGTTTCGTGCTTTCGTGGTTCAAATCGTCTAAAAAGGACCGCATCCCCACGGATGCGGTCCTTTTGCATTGGGCGCGGGGGGGCTACTGCCCGTTGAGCGTGTAGCGCCACTCGAAGTAGTGCTGGCCGACGTTGCCCTGCTGGACGCGCCATTCGGGGGCGAAGTCGGGAGCGTAGGTCAGTACGCGGCGCTGGAACGCCTGGACCAGCACCGGGTAGTCATGGCCGCCCACCCGCATCTGCGTCCAGTAGCCTTCGGTGATCGGGTAGCCGGTCACGAAGGTCCAGTCGAAGCCGTAGGTGGTCGCCATCCCCTGCAAATACGGCCAGAAGACATCGGGGATGTTGTGACCGGTCTGTGGGGCGAAGGCGGCATACGTGGCGTGCAAGGGGCTGCCCGCAGGCAAGAGGCCGACGATGCCGTTCACATCGAGGGTCTGGTCTACCGGCTGGCCGAGGCGGGCCGCCGCCTGATGTTCGCCGTGCAGGCTGGCGACCCCGGCCAGGGCGGTATAGCCGGGGGTCAGCGGGTTGTCCTTGCGCGGGTCGCCCGCCACCGGGATGGTCGAGGGGACACGGGCGGTGATCACCTCGGTGTCGCCCACGCGCATCTCGCTGCTGATCATCTCGGCCACCAGCAGGCCGTTGGACACATAGAAGGGGTCTTTGTCCTTGTCATAGGTGCGCGGGTTGTTGATCTCCATGCGGCTCTTGTCGTAGTACTCGACCATGCGCCGCCCACTCGTCATCGGGTTGGCGTAGGCTTCCATACCCAGGTAGAACGGCTGCGGCCCCCACAGCCAGGTACGCGCCGCCTGCCCCGCCGCCACCGGCCCATCGGCCTTCGCCCACACCTGCCCAAAAGCATCGTCGCGGTTCACCAGCCAGGCGACCTGGATGAAGAATTGCGGCTCGCCGGGCGTAGACTTGTAGGTGACGAAGGCGATCTTGTCGCCGCCCACGCTCAGGCTGGCGTGCGGTGCGACGTTAACCCGGTCCGGCAGGGCCGCCTGGAGATAGATCGGAGAGCCGACATCGCCTTCGACCGTCAAGGTCGTCCCCGTTTCGGGCGAAGGGAGGGGATCGAGCCAGGCCAGCGTGCTCCCTACTCCCCCGCCGGGGCCATCCCGATAGCCGCCATCTACCGCGTAAGTGCGGGAGGCGTTGGGGATGGTCGGGAACTGCGCGGGGCGCGGGGCGAAGGTATCGTAGTAGTGGAGACCTGCGGCCCCCTGCCAGTAGATGATCGGGCTGATACGTTGCAGGCCGCTGGCCTGATCGTCAAGCTGGACTGGCGCGGGCTGGTGTTCGATATACTCCTTCAAAAGCCCGCCTTCCGGCACGCCGGGCGTGTGTTCGATCCAGGCGATATCGGTGCTGTAGAGCAGCACCGCTTCAGCCACGAGGGGCGCGCTGACGGTGAACGGCAGTTGGGTCTTTTCCCCGGTCTTGAGGTCCACGACCCAGAAGTGATCGCCCTGGGTGGCCCCGGCAGCAACCACCAGCACGCGCCCGTCATAGCTCATATCGAGCGGGGTCACGGCGTTCAGCTTGAAGGGGTCCACGGCAGGGATCGAACCGGCCACCTGGAGCACAGTGGCCGGGCCGCCCTGGCCGGTGTCCACGTTGTACAAACAGAGGGTGCAGTTGAAATCACCCGGCTCATAGGAGTAGCTCTGCGGCGGGGTCGGACCCGGCTGCTCCCAGATGAGGTACGGCGGGCTGAACCGGATGCTCGTTTGCTTGATGCCCACCGGAGCACCGTTGGAGGAGTAGCTGTAGCCCCAGGTCGCCCCGTTGATATCGACATGACGGCCATTCAGGGCGTTAACCAGGTGCAGCGCGGTCAGGTGGGTGCCACAGTGGCCGCAGCCCTGCGCGCCGGTAGCATAGGCGACCCAGTCGCCCGCGCTCTGGAGCCATTCGATGGTGACCAGGCCCGCGCGGGGGTCGGTCGTGGCGATAGTGATCGGGTGGAAGGCCAGGGGCGCGGGCGGCGGCGTTTGGGCGCTGGCCTGGCTCAGCGGGGCCAGCAGCCCCAGTGCGACCGCCAGCGCGGCGAGCAACGAAAAGAGCTTCGACCAGCGAGGAAGGGATCGCGACATCTTGGTGTTTCTCCT
>JBBSAN010000422.1:0-6354 GCA_038252265.1 Chloroflexia bacterium | reverse complement strand
GTGGTTGCTTGAGCCGTGTACCGGGAAACTGGTACGCACGGTTCTGAGGGGGGCGGGTCGCAGCAATGAGGCCCGCCTACCCGACCCCCAGTACGGCAATGGAGCCGCGCTGACCTACACCGGAGGGCGTTGGGGCCAACTCACCCTGGCAAAATTGGGCACCCTCAAAGTTCGTATGCACCGCGCGATAGCGGGCACCATCAAAACGGTTACCATTCAGCGTGACGGCGACCAGTGGTATGTATGCTTCTCGTGTGTGGTCGATATAACGCCACTGCCCGCGGCGGAGGCGGCGACAGGGGTAGACCTGGGACTGTTACACTTTGCGACATTGGCGGACGGCAGCACCATTAATAACCCCCGGCCCTTGCGCCGGGCGCGCGGACGGTTGGCAGCGGCACAGCAGCGGCTTTCCCGCTGCCAGCGGGGTTCTCATCGGCGGGATCGGGCGCGGCGGGCCTTGAGTCGGCTGCACCGAAAAGTCCGCAATCGGCGCGCCGACTTCTTACATAAAGTCGCCCGGCGGCTCGTGAATGCGTACGGGCTGATCGCGCTGGAGGAGTTGCGGCCGGGCAACCTGAGCAGGCGGCCTGCCCCGCGGCCTAATGCTGACGGAACCGCCGGCTATGAGCATAACGGCGCGGCAGCGAAAGCCGGGCTAAACCGATCCATCTTCGATGCGGGCTGGGGGATCTTTGCGAAATTACTGGCCGCCAAGGCAGCATGGGCCGGGCGACGCGTGGTATTCGTAAATCCTGCGTACACCAGCCAGATGTGTAGCGGCTGTGGGGCGATCCGCCGGAAAGAACTATCCGAGCGGTGGCACTCCTGCACCTGCGGCACGGAATTGGACCGCGACCATAACGCCGCGCTCAATATTCTCCGGCTCGGATGGAGCCAACGCACTCACGAGTGCGTGGAAGCTGCGCCTCTTTAAGAGCAGCGGCACATCACCATACTTGGGTAATGGTTTGCACGCGCAGACACTTCATAAAGGCCGAAAGCCAGCACCATACGTTGGTGTTGGCCAGCACGCGCACGCCCGCTCCATCCGGGTCGTTCGCGTGCTTTTGTTTACGTGGCGCGCTAGCGCCTACTAAGGGAATGGATCAGGTCATGAGCATCACGCAGAATTTCACCCACCCCCGCCGGGTCAACGAGGCCACCCTGCTGCAACTCATCAACGGGGTGGTCGGTGTGCCCGAGTTGTTGCGGTATCCCCCGCGATCCCCGGTAGCGACGGGAGTCGCCCCAGGGCCGCAGTCCTGGGGCCGCGTCAGCGGATCGGCGGCGCTCGCTGGGATTTTGGTTGTCCTGGGCATGATTAGCCTCAACCTATTCCGCACACCAACCGCCCCTCCGGCTAGTGCGCACCTTGTTCCGGCACCGATCGCACCGCCAGTAACGGTGCCGTCGAGTTCACCGCCCACCTTACCAGATCCAACGACCCGTCCAGTACCGGTCGCAGCGACCGAGGATGCCGCGCATATCACCATGCTGCCCAACGAGGCATTAGCCGACGTGGCCCGCCGGGCAGGTGTATCCGTTGAGGCATTAATTGCAGCGAACAACTTGCGCCAGCCCGACGGTACCCTACGTCCGATCTATGCGGGGGAGGTCCTGATCCGACCACCCGCTGATGCCGTCTCCGTGGCGGCTGCACCGACGGCACCCCCCGCTGCTCCCCCGGCGGGAGACCGCACCCACCAGGTGCAATCCGGCGAGACCCTTAACCAGATCGCTGGCCAGTTCGGGGTGACGGTCGAGGCCCTGGTCGGGCGCAACAACCTGGCCGATGCAAACACGATCTATGCCGGGCAAACCCTGCTGATCCCCGATGCGTCCTATACGCCGCCAGCGTGGGCGTACACGCGTGTTGCGGTCGCAGCAGCCCCACCCAGCGTGCCGCCCGCCGGATCCGCGCCGGCCCCGCCACCTGCGGCGGACGCGCCGCCAACGGCCACACCTGTACCGCTCCGCATTGCCGCGATGCCGGCGGCGGCCGGTGGGGGATCCGACCAAAGCACAGAGCCGGCACCCACATTGCCTCCGGCCCCACCCACCCCGTGTCCGACCTATGTGGTCAGCGGAGAACAGTGGTATGCCCGTCAATCATTATCACCAGGCCAGTGGGCACTGATTCGCCCTGATCTGATCGATGTTGTGCTGTCAACCTGCGGTGATACCCACCAGGAGATCCGCAAACCGAATCTCCCAACCCCAACGCCGCCCCCGACCAGCCCACCGATGACGCAGGCCACCGTACCGCCGGGGGGGATCGACCTCGTGATCCAAGAACCCCTCTATCGCATTGCCGTGCGCTATGGCTGGACGGTTGACGACCTGGTACGAGCCAATCCGGGACTCGACCCAACGCAGAACAACCAGGGAAGGACGATTCATGTGCCAGCGCACTAATCTTGGGCACAGGGTCCGGTGCGACCTACCCGGATGGGCGATCGGGGGCGGGAGCCTCGCGGGTTTGCTCCTGGTAACGGGCCTACTCCTGGGCACGCGGGCGATGCCCGGGGCGCAGGGTGGGGGACCAGGAGGAACCGCATGGCTCCCGCCCCTCCCGACCCCACTGGTCCTACAGAACGCGAGCACGCCCATTTATCTGCTGGCGGGCAATCCGTCCTGCCCTGATCCTGAGCAACCCTGCGGGGTGCCGCTGGCGCGAACCGACTGGGTCATCACCAAAGATTACGCTGCCCATGGTGGGCCGGGGCCCTGGGGCGCGGTGGACTTTGCCTTCTGGTGGAATCGGGACGCGCTCGGCACACCTGTCCTGGCCACTCACCATGGACGAGTGCTCGGCATCAGTGGTGATCCTACTTACGGAAATCGAGTCTATGTTCAAAACGGCCAGTGGACCACTATCTACAGCCACTTACAGGCGATTGCGGTCCCGGATGACCAGTGGGTCGAGCGAGGCCAACTCATCGGGCTAATGGGATCGACGGGCAAAAGTACCGGCCCCCACGTGGATTACGCAGTTTGGGAGGGCGGTCGCAACCACAATCCGCACGACTACTGCGCGTGCGCCCAAGCTGGCGCCGATCCGGTCCCGCTCGATCAACCGCCCCCGTCAGCCAGCGGGGGACCATAGGCCAATCATGGGGGACATCAACTACACAACTTATTTGTCCTCCAGTTTTGTATAGAAGTGAATAATAGAATTATATAAGTGATTCTATACCCACAATAGGACAGAAGGAGCAGCATGGTACCAACGCGAACAAGGATCTATATGCATCCGGCCCTTGGGGGGATTCTATTGGCGGCGCTCCTGGGCGTGGGCATGCTGCTCGCGCCGTTCCTGGCCTCCGCGACGGCCGCCGGCCGCCCGTCCGGCAGCCGACCGCGTGGCATAAATTACCCAGGGGGGCATGCAGCGACCGCCGTACCAAGCCTGTCCATTCCCCTGAGCACCCCCCTGCCGCCGCCGATAACCAGTACGCTCCCGACGCACGCTCCCGACCGATCGACCTACACCATCCAGCCCGGGGATACGCTTTCCACACTGGCCAGCCGGTTCGGCACAACGGTGGTCGCGCTCGTAGCGACCAACCACCTGGAAACCAACACGATCTACGCCGGACAAGTCTTGAGCATTCCTGATGGAGTAGGAGAAGCTAGCCCGCCGCCGATCCTCACCCCCGTTCCGGCAGCGCCGCCACCGGACCCCCCACAAGCGGCGGGCGGCACGAAGGTACTGGACAACCCGAACAACACCGTCCCGCCCGATCTGGACCCGAACCGACCTTATGGCCCGCCGGTGATCCGCACCGACTGGGTGATCAGCAAGGATTACGCCGCCCACGGCGGCCACTCCGAATGGGGCGCGGTCGACTTCGCCTACTGGTACGACAAAGACGCGATGGGGTCACCCGTCGTCGCCACCCACGCGGGCCGCGTCCACCTGATCCCCGACGACCCGATCTACGGCAACTGGATCTGGGTCGTCAACGAGCACTACACCACCCGCTACGGCCACACCCGCAAATACCTCGTCACCGAAGGCCAGCCAGTCGTGCGCGGCATCCTGCTGGCCGAGATGGGGTCCACCGGCCACAGCACCGGCCCCCACGCCGACTACCAGGTCTGGCAGGACAACGACAACAAGAACCCGATGGACTTTCTGAAGTAGGGGAGGAGAGAGGCTATGCTAACCGTCTTACAGGCCATACTCGGTGGCCCTCGCCCAGCGGTCGTTGAAACTCCGGTGCGACTGGTGTTGCCCAATGGCCAGGCTGTGACCGGTACGCAGGCGGAGCTGGCGATGTTGGCCCGGGCTATCCGGGAGGAGATACGCGCGCAAGTCCGACCGGGGCAGCCCGCTACACCGATGCGCTATGCGCTGCCGGGTCAGCGGCCACTTCAGGGGTCAGCGCGGGCGTGGTTGCGCCTGGCGACCTGGATCGAGGGCACATTCCAGCCCCCGGGGCCATCCGGTGCCGAGGTGCGCGCCCGCTTCCCCCAGACCGCCGGGGGAATGGTCGCCTGGATGGCTCCAGACGCCCCCACCGGGCGGACCACCCGCCTGGTCAGTACCACCTCTGGGTCATTAGGTACACACTCTCTACACACCGGCAGCCGGGCCGCGGGGATCGATCCGGCGGACCCGCGGTCGCCATTGACCAGCGCACCCCAGCAGTACCGGGTGCGGGTGCTCATCCCGGACCCGCGATGGGTCGATGGCTGGGGACCGCATCCGACGTACACCGAGGAGCTTGAAATATGGGCCGGGAGCCTGGCCACGGCCAGTCTCTTCCTCGTACTCGATCCGCAACGGCCGATCCCTATCGAGCCGGGGCATCTGGTCGCCGCCCGCTGGGCCTGGCACACCTTCGCGACGCCCAATGCGGATCGCCCCTGGACGCATGCCTACACCTGTTTTCTCGATGCCGCGCAGATCGCCATGATCCGGGCGGAACTTGATCGGCAGACGGAGTTACTGAGCTGACGCGCCGCTGTCCCGGTGCCGCTTATTTTCGTGAAGGAGGTTTCTAATGGCTGCTACTGCTAGTCAACGGCACCCCGCGCCGCCTGCGGCCCCGTCCGCCGCGCCGGTGGTCTCGGATCCCGCCGGGGTTCCTGTGCCGATGTTTCCCGCCCCATCGGCCCCCGGTACCGGCGCGGGCAGTGGGTCCCTGGCCAATCCACCGACCCGCCGCATGGATTTTCTGAATATTCCCGGGCATCTCCAAGTACGAGTCAGTCAAAACCCGACGCTGATTAAAATTTATGGCGCGGTCGGGGTCCTGCTCCTGGTGGGGCTGCTCTTCCTGGTCAAGACGGGCCTGGACGCGATCAGCGAGCTACAACTCACGCTGCACTACGGCCCGGCACCGCGTTTGGCGCAGGGCGATGCGGTGCTGGGCCTGGCCGAGGAAGCGGCGGTCGGTGCCTCGCACTGGGTGGCCATCAACAACCGTGGGGTCTTCAGTGTGATTATCTTACCGGGCGGCGACGACAGCAAAGGCTTCCTCCTACCCATCGGATATATGCCCGATCCCGAGGGACGGACCCCCCCCGAGGTCCTCGCCGACGATTTGAACGGAGATGGGACACCCGATCTCCAGGTCATTATGGGGGCCAGTAGTGTCGTCTTCATCCACGACAAGGATAAAGCTGGACGTGAAGCCTGGCGCATACCAACGCAAGACGAACTGCCCCGGATTCGGGCCATCCTTAATCAGAGTGCAGGGGGACATAAGTAGTGGCAACGACAAGACCACCCATAGTGCGGGCCTGGCTCTCGTTAGGCGGTGGGGCCGGGGCAACGTTCCTCATCATCGGCGTGGTGCTGGTGGTCGGGGTCTTTCCGGGAACGGCCGCGGCACACGGCCCGTTCCTGACCCGAAGTGCCGTCGGAGGCCCGATGTCTTCGGCCGGTCCAGTGTCCAGCGTCACGCCGCTCGTTTCCACCCCAGAGCAACCCACCGTCGTCCCATCGGTGGAGCCACCGGCCGCCGCCGTTACGGAGGCCCACGCGCTGGCACCGGTACCAACGGGAGGCGACCGCGGAGCCCAGGCTCCGCCCACAGCAGATCATACCGTCATGGCTCCGCCCAGCATGAGCGCGGCGCTGATTGACCAGGTGCTGCAAGCGTACAACTCACCCGCCGCCGGACAAGGAGCCGTCTTCTACGACCTGGGCGTGCAGTACGGGATTGACCCGGCCTATGCCCTGGCCTTCTTCATCCACGAGAGCAGCGCGGGCACGAAGGGCGTGGCCCGCTTTACCAACGCCATCGGCAACATCCGCACCACGCCCGGCTACCGCGACTACGAGGGCTACCGGGCCTACGACACCTGGGCGGCCGGCCTCGAAGACTGGTACAAGCTGAT
>JBBSAN010000421.1:0-6357 GCA_038252265.1 Chloroflexia bacterium | reverse complement strand
TCGCCCGGCAACGCTGCGCCTGGTGGCAGCCCGGCGGCCCAATCAAATTGGTGTGCTTGGGGTTTGTCCCCAGATCAAGAGGTTGGGCCTGAGTCTATTCTAGCAGCAGAGTGGAGAGGCGAACCAGTGTGGTAGCCGCCAAGAAATGGCGGGTCGCCGTCAAGAAAATGGCGGCAAACCGCCGGGATGACTCCTGGTGGCAACGATAGGCGGTGACGGGGGCGGCGTGCTCCCACCGGCATCGCGCGGACGGGCATCCTGCCGGCTAATCAGGGCAGCAGACCGGCATCTTCACAATCAAAATGCATTTGCAGGTGGAGCTTGTCCCCCCCCAGGCCGCGCGCTTCGGCATCGACCAGAAACATCTGGGTGATGGTCAGTTGCCGATTATCCGCCGTGTGCCCGGTGAAGCGTTCGATGAACCCACTTTTTAGCGCCTTCTCGCGGGGCAAGCTCGGGCTTAGGCGGTATTGATGCACCAACTGTTCCCATCCCCGATAACTGACCGGGGGAAAGCGGCCCGCGCAGGTGAGGCGGTATTGGCCCGTAGCATACTCGGTCAGCACAAAGTGGGTGCGGATGCGCCCGCCGTGGGGAAAGGTAATCAGACCCCAGCCGGAATACGTTTGCACAATCTCGCGTTGCTTGCTCTGATGCATCCCGTTGTGGCTCCTCCGGGCCGAAGAGTGACAGTAGTGTCGCTTTTGGGCGTATACCTACGCAGCATCAATAGGATCTGTCGCCTAGCCCCAAGGGTGACAGGACCAGGACCGCTGGGAATAGGCACGATTTTCGCGCTATATCAGAGAGTGATACACTTTGGAAAGTGAACAAAACTACGACCCCATAAAAAAGCGTCAGAAACCAATTCGCTGAATTGATAATACCTGGACACGAACTGGGCTGGAGTGGATCACAGTAATTATAGCACACGCGGCGGACGAGCACATCGGTGGTAGCCGCCAATATGATGGCGGGTACCCGCCACAAAGTTGGCGGGTACCCGCCATCGTGTGCTGCGCGCACCACTGGCGACTCACGCCCAACGCCGTTTACCCGCCGGGGCGGCGCCAGACGGCCTCGTTGTCAGGGTGTCAAGATGTATTGTACAGGCCCCCAATCGGGTATAATAAGCGGAGTAGACAACACCGTGGATACACGAGTCGGATCTTAGAGCGGGTGCCCTGAACCGAGCCGGCTGCGGGGGCGGGGAACATATGCGCACGGATAGCACCCGGTGTGTTCCCCTGCAAGCGGATACCCCACCACAACGGGGGCTTAGGAGCAAGTAGGCCATGTCTGACATCATCGCCGGATCGCCGCTGATTGTGGTGGGATCTTCCGCCGGAGGGATAGAAGCGCTGACAACGCTGGTCGGCACGCTGCACACTCCGTTTCCCGCCCCTATCGTGATCGCCCAACACCTCGATCCCACCCGTCCCAGCCACCTGGGCGAAATTCTGGCGCGCCGCACGGCGCTACCCGTCCTCACTGTGGCCGATCATGCGATCCTCCAGGCGGGCACCATCTACGTTGTGCCCGCGAACCGCCACGTGCAGATCACCGATCATGATATGACGGTCTTGCCCGATGGGGCTGGACGCCCCAAGCCCTCGATCGATCTCCTCCTCAGCAGCGCGGCGACAGTGTACGGCGAACAACTCATCGCGGTCATTTTGACCGGCACCGGCTCCGATGGCGCGGTTGGGGGGCGCGCCGTCCACGAGGCCGGGGGCACCGTGGTGATCCAGAATCCCGCGACCGCCGCCTACCCGGGGATGCCGTCGTCGCTGGCCCCCCAAACGGTTGATATCGTTGCCGACCTGCCTCAAATCGGGCCGATCCTGCACGACCTCCTCGCTGGTACAGCGGTCCCCGCCGCGCCCGAGGCCATCCATAACCTGGATTCGTTGCTGGAGCAGGTCCGGGAATACAGCGGGATCGATTTTCACGCCTACAAACCGGCCACGATTCTGCGGCGGCTCCAGCGACGGGTCACCGCCACGCAGTGCCGAGACCTGGCCGACTATACAGTGTATTTACAGAACCATTCCGAAGAGGTAGGCCGGCTGGTCAGCAGCTTCTTGATCAAGGTCACCGAATTCATGCGCGACCCAGAGCTGTTCACCGTCTTGCGCACGCAGGTGCTGCCCGAACTGCTCGCGGCCCACCGGCCCCGCAGGCAGGAGTTGCGGATCTGGTCGGCAGGCTGCGCCACCGGGGAGGAAGCCTACTCGCTGGCGATTCTCGTCCGCGAGGCGCTGGGGCCGGATCTCGGCGGGTTCACCGTCAAAATCTTCGCCACCGACCTCGATGCCGACGCGATCGCCTTCGCCCGGCAGGGAGTCTACCCCGCCGCCGCGCTTACCGGGCTATCAGCCGACCGCATCGCGCGCTATTTCAGCAGCAGCGCGGGGGGTTATGCGATCAATAAGCAGGTGCGTAGCCTGGTCATCTTCGGCGAACACGATCTGGGCCAGCACGCGCCCTTCCCGCAGATCGATCTGGTGTTGTGCCGGAACGTGCTGATCTACTTTACGAAGGAGTTGCAGCAGCGCGCCTTGCAGTTGTTCGCCTTCGCCTTGCGCGACGGGGGCTATCTGGTGCTGGGCCGCACCGAGACCGTACACCCGCTGGCGGAATTCTTCAGCCCGCACCTCCCGCCCCACAAGATTTACCGGCGGCAGGGACTCCGGCCTCCCAGCCTGCTCTGGCCTGCCCAGATGCCCGTGTTGCAATCCCTGCCCCGCAGCGATCAGCGGGCCAATCCTGGCGCCGCGCGTGAACTGTTTGTCACCCAGCAGGAGGTGCTGGTCATCCGGGCAGCCTGGGACAACCTGCTCCACCGCCTGGCAATTGGCGTGGTGGTGATCGACGCGCGCTACGATATTCAAGAGATCAACAGCGCCGCCCGCCGCCTTCTCTCGATCCACACTCCGGCTATCGGTGAGGATTTCGTGCATCTCGCCCAGTACATCGCACCCCGTCCACTGCGCATAGCCATCGATCGGACCATTCAGACCGGGGAGATCACCGGCCTGGAGGATGTGGAGGTGCCCCATGTGACCACGGGCGAACCCCGCCATCTGCAACTCACCTGTTATCCCCTCCAGAAGAGTGGCGATGTGGCCGCGTTGCCGACCGTCCTCATCCAGGTGACCGATATTACCGCGAGCGTCATCGCCCGTCAGGCGCTGGACCAGGCCCGGGCGGCCATGACGGCGAAGGAAGCGGCCCTGACCGAGGCCGTCGCCGATCTGGAGACCGCCAACGCGCGCCTGGCGCGGCAGAATGCCGAGTTGCAGCAAAGCAACGCCGAACTGGCCGACGCTCGCCAACTGGCCGAGGCCACCGTGGAGCGCCACACCCGGCAGATGGAGCACCTGGTAGACACGAATCGCGCCGTGCTGGCGGCCAACGACGAGTTGGCGAACGTCAATGTCACCCTCCGGGCCACCAGCGACACCACCCAACTGATCGTGGAGCAAGCGCAAGCGGCGACCGAGGAGGCCGAGACACTCAACGAAGAGTTGCAAGCCGCCAACGAAGAGTTGGAGACGCTCAACGAACAGCTCCAGGCCACGATCGAAGAGCTGAATACATCGAACGCCGATCTGGCGGTGCGCGGCGACGATCTCCTGCGCCTGACCAGGGCGCAAGAGGCGCTCCAGCACCGGCTGCTGCAAGGCGTGATCGGGGCGCAGGAGAACGAGCGCCGCCGCGTCGCCCGCGAACTGCACGACGATATCGGCCAGTCCCTGACGGCGCTGGTGCTGGCCCTGGGGGTCATCCAACAGGCCTTGCCGGAGTCGGCCACGCGGGAGCAGCACATTCTCGAAGATGCGACGGGGTTGGCAGAAAACATGATGGGCGGGCTGCGGCGCGTCATCGCCGACCTGCGCCCGCCGGTGCTGGACGATCTGGGGTTGGTCCCCGCGCTGCGCCGCCTGGGAAACGACTTGCAGGAGCGAACCGGGGTCACCGTGGTGGTGCAAGCCGATGATCGGTCTGGCAGGCTGCCCCCCGAGGTGGAGATCACGCTGTTCCGCGTGGCCCAGGAGGCGCTCACGAATATCGGCAAGCACGCGCACGCCCATCAGGCGAGCATCATGCTCCGCCGCACGCCGGGGCAGGTGACCCTGCGCATCACCGATGACGGCCAGGGGCTACCGGTCTCTGACGACCCCGATCGGGAAACCACCTACCGCGATGGGGTTCATTTTGGGCTGCTGGGGATGCAGGAACGGGTGGCGTTGCTGAGCGGCGTTTTCCGGGTCGAGGATGCCCCCCAGCGAGGAACGACGGTATCGGTCGAGTTGCCGCTGGAGATGGCGTAACCGCTGCGCCAGGCCAGAACAGGAGGAAGAGGGACGATGGGGGTAACACGGGTCTTGATCTGCGATGATCACGCGGTGGTACGGGCGGGCCTGCGGCTCATCCTGGAAACCCAGCCCGACTATGTGATCGTAGGCGAGGCCGGTGACGGCCCCGACGCTGTCGCCCAGGCCCGGCAGACGCACCCCGACGTGGTGATCCTGGATCTGAGCCTGCCGGGACTGAGTGGTCTGGCGGCGATTCCCGCCCTGCATCAGGCCGCCCCCGACGTGAAGGTGCTAGTGCTCACGGTCCACGAAGACGAGGCGTATTTCTTCGCCGCCCTCCAGGCCGGAGCCGCCGGGTATATGCTGAAGGGCGGGTCGGCCAGCGAACTGGTCGCCGCGCTCGACCTGGTGACCCAGGGCGGCGTGCCGATCCCGCAGATTTTGGGGCAGCGGCTCGCCACCGACCACCTGGGCCACACGGCAGACAATTCGGGGCTGGCCCAGCGCGAGCAGGAAATGCTGCGGCTTATCGCGGCAGGGCGGAGCAACAAAGCAATCTCCGAGGAGTTGTCGTTGAGCCTGCGCACGGTGGAGCGCCACCGCAGCACCCTTATGAGCAAACTGGGCTTTCACAACAAGGCGGAGCTGATGCGCTACGCCATCCGCCACGGCGTGCTGGATCCCACCGAGCCGCTGTAAGCTGCCCCCGCTGCCGTCGCCGGTCACTATGGCGACGCTGCCCCCACCCTACCCTGCCCTTTCATCTGCCGCGCAGAATTCGTTTTTAGCTTGATGTCAAATATCTTGATATCAAGTTTATATGGTGTTATAATAGAAGGCAGGAGGAGTTATCCGATGGAGCCGATCCCAACCGGGACCCACGTCTGGCTGGTCCTTTCGCGGGCCAACCGCGCCGTGGAGGCCCGCGCCCTGCAAAGCATTGACGGCACCGGACTCTGCGCCAGCGACTTCGGCCTGCTGGAGGCGCTGCTGCACAAAGGCCCGCTGCCGGTGAATGTGCTGGGGCGGAAGCTGCTCCTCACCACCGGATCGATCACGACAGCGGTGGACCGGCTGGCCCGGCGTGGGTTGGTCCTGCGGAAGGACCATCCCCAGGATCGGCGGGTGCGCCTGGTGGAACTCACCTCCCAGGGCCGTGAGTTGATCGAACCGATCTTCGTGCGGCACGCTGCCGACCTGGAAGAGGTCGTCTCCGTGCTCACACCGGAGGAGCGGACGACGCTCAGCGCCCTCCTGCGCCGGCTCGGCAAGGGAGCGGAGGGGGCAGCCGCCGATCCCGACGAAACTGTAGGACCCTGTTAACCACCGCGCCCACCACCGGGTGGGCCGGACACGAGAGGAATCGATTATGGACCTGACTGGCATTCACCACTTGACGGCGGTTTCCGCCAACGCCCGCGAGAACTATCGCTTTTATACCCAGACACTGGGGATGCGGCTCGTGAAGCGCAGCGTCAACCAGGACGACACAAGCGCCTACCATCTCTTTTATGCCGATGCGAAAGCCAGTCCGGGGAGCGATCTGACCTTCTTCGACTGGCCGGTGCCCCGCGAACGGCGCGGCACGCGGGCGATCACGCGCACCCATCTGCGGGTCGCCGGGGGCGCGGCCCTGGCATGGTGGGCCGGGCATCTGCGCGAACGGGGCGTCGCCACCGGCGAGGTCACGGAGCGCGATGGCCGTCTGACGCTGGATTTCGAGGACCCCGAAGGGCAGCGGCTGGCGCTCGTGGACGACGGGGGCACTGGCCCGGCCTACCCGTGGGATCGCAGCCCGGTCCCTGCCGCCTACCAGGTGCGCGGCCTCGGCCCGATCCTGCTCAGCGTCCCCCGCTTGCAGACGACCGATGTCATCCTCCAGAAAGTACTCAACATGCGCCCGGTGCGCGAGTACCCGCATCCGGAGCACCTGCAGCACACCGTCCATGTCTATGAGATGGGCGCGGGCGGGCCGTCCGCCGAACTGCATATCGCCGTGCAGCCGGATCTCGGCATCACCCATTCGGGCGCGGGC
>JBBSAN010000420.1:0-6380 GCA_038252265.1 Chloroflexia bacterium | reverse complement strand
TGATCGGGCAGTTGCCGGGTGAAGGGGAGCATGGTAAAGTTCATGGCAGCACCTTTCTGTGGGGGATAGGGTACGAGATACCGCTATCGTACCGCAGAAAGGTGCTGTTTGCGAGGTCTACGGACTTTGCATCAGCCGTGGTGGTAACGTTTGGGGGGCTGCGGCGTTATGGTTGAGGGGGAAGGAGCCGGGAGGATGGGAACCGACACCGTGACGCTGGCGACGACCATACCGCCCGCGCTGATCGCCCAGGCCCAGGCGGGCGACCCATCGGCGTTCGAGGCGATCTTCGAGGCCTATTACCCGCGCATCGTCAGCTATTGCTACCGGCTGGTGAGCGACGCGGAGCAGGCGCAGGACCTGGCGCAGGACACCTTCGTCAAGGCGTATCACGCACTGCCGCGCACCGGCGAGGGGCTGAACCTCCAGGCCTGGCTGTTCACCATCGCCACTAATACGGCCCTGAGCGCGCTGCGCCGCCGCCGCCGGATCGCCTGGCTGCCGCTGCTGGACCGCCATCCCGCGCCCGACCGGGGCTATGGGTCGGTGGAGCATGTGGGCGACCGGGAAATTCTCCAGGCCGCGCTGGCCCGCCTGCCCCGCGAATCGGCGGCCCTGATTCTGCTGCGCCTGCATTACGGGCTGTCTTACGAAGAGTTAGCCCCGCTCTTCGGCGGCTCGGTTGGCGCGGTCAAAACGCGGCTCTCCCGCGCCCGCCGCGCTTTCCGCACGGCGTATCTGGCGGCGGGCGGGCCGGTAGACGACGTGATACGTGATGCGTGATGCGTGATGCGTGATTACGAATTGCGTATTGCGTAGTGCATAGTTTGAATGTAAGTAAGATTAAAAGATCAGGCGCTACCTATCACGCATCACGCATCACGCGTCACGCATCACGCATCACGCATCACGCATCACGCAGCACGCAAAAGGGAAAGAGCAATGGAGCTACAGCACGAGGAGCCGCCGCACTTGGGCGCGCAACTCACGGCGTATCTGGAAGGCGACTTGACCCCCCAACAGGCGCAGGCCGTGCGCGCCCATCTGGCGGAGTGTGCGGCCTGTCACGCCTGGGCCGCCGAATGGCGGGCGGTGGATGGGCGGATTCGCGCCTGGGGTGGGGTGGAGCCGCGCTTTGCCCAGGTGCCTTATGGTGCCCGGCAGGCGTTGCGCGCGCGGCTGTGGGCACCGCAGGCGGCGCGGCTCTCCCGCCTGCCGGTGGGGCGCACGGCGGTGGCGATGGCCGGGATCGTGGGGGTGCTGGCGCTGTTGGTGATCGCGACCGGGGGCGCGCCGCCGGGCCGGGGGCCGGGCGAGAGCGCCCCGCCCCGCTGGAGCACGTTTGTCAGCAGCCTGGGCACCGGGCACACCTTCAAGCTCGACTACCCCAGCGATTGGAGCCTGACCCAGACCGCGCTGGCCCCGCCCAGCATGACTCTCAGCCTGCGCTTCAGCACCTACAAGCCGCCGCTGGGCCTGGGTGCCGCCCTGCCGCTGAGTCCCGACGACGCCGAAATCTGGCTGGCCGTGGGGCAGGGGTCGCTGGTCGAGGGCTGGCCTGCCGGGGAAGCCGCCCAGCTACGCGCTGCCGGGTATCAGGAGCGCACTTACCGGATCGGCGACCTCGTGGCGACCCGCCTGACCGACCACACCCCGCACTTCGGCATCTATGACGCCGTCTACGTGCCTATTGGCTCCGACTTCACCGTGCGCGTCTACCTCAGCGCCGCCACCGCTGCCTACTCGACGATCTTCGACGCGATGCTGCTCAGCCTCCAGGTCGGTGCGCTGGCGACGCCCACACCCACCGGGGCGACCACCCAGCGCATCACCTATGTCCGCAGCGAATTCGGCGGCACCAGCACCCGTTGCGGCACCCTCGACTATCTGGAATCGCAGGCTGCCGACACCGCCCCCGCCGACACTGCGTCTGCCGCTGCTATGCCCAGCGAAGCAGGGTTGGAGCGACTAGATGCGGATGTGTGTTTGAACCTGGCTCAGCATATTAAATCCGCGCCTTGACACACCGCGCAAGGTAGAGTAATATCCCCCTCAAGTAGTGTCCCCAGGAGTGGTGGCTACTATCTACCTACCCCCGCTGATGATGCCGCGCTGCCTCCGCGTGCGGCGACGCCGTCGTAAGTTCACGCTCTATGACGAACCCGCCTTCCGAATCGAGATCAATGCCTCCTGCCCGGTTGCACACGGAACCCGCCATCACCGCGCCACCGGCCAAAAGTGATCGTCCGATCACCCTCACCTCCAACAAATTCGCGCTCGGTCTCTTCCTCCTGGGGGGCATCCTCCGTGTCTACCACTACAGCACCTTAAGCCTCTGGTTTGATGAGGGGGTGTCGGTCTATCTCGCCCGGTTGCCCTGGTCCACCGTGTTGGGCAGCATTGATCGCTATGATACCCACCCCCCCGGCCATGTCGTCGCGCTGAAGTTGCTTGCCTACCTGCTGCCGGAACTCGCGGCGGCCCGGCTCCTCAGCGTCGTTGCTGGCATCCTGACCCTACCGGTCGTTTATGCGCTCGCCCGGCGGCTGATGGGACCGGGGGCCGCCTTGCTGGCGACGGCGGTCCTGGCCCTGTCCCCGCTCCATATCTGGTACTCGCAGGAAGCCCGCCCTTATGCCCTGACCACGCTGTTTGTCGGTCTGTCGTACCTGGCCCTTGTCACGTTTTGCCAGGCACCGGGCAGGCGCTGGGCACTGCTCTATGCCCTGGCGACCTTGCTGGCACTCTATACCGATTACAGCGCGCTGTACGCCCTGGCTCCTCAGGTGTTGCTGTTTGCCTATGCCACGCGCCTCTATCGGCGGCAGGCGGGATGGTTGTGGGCGGCAGCGCTGGGCGTGGGGGTGCTCTTCTTGCCCTGGGGCGTGAAAATGGTCGGGACCGTGAACAGCATGGGCCTGGAACGTGCCCCGGCGCTAGGTGTCACTCCCGATAAGGTCGGTATTACCCTCCTTTCGATGGCCGGTGTCGCGGGCCATGATCGCTATTTTCTGGGGCGGTTGCCAACCCCGTGGGAACATTGGCCGCACTGGCAATGGGCAATGCTGCTGGGGCTGGTCGTGGCGGCACTTTTGGGCGTTATTGGCCTGGCCCGGCTTTCCGTGCTGGCTCGGCTGACCGTGACCGGACTGCTGGCTGGTACCCTGCTGGTTGGCATTATTGTTGGCCTCTATCGCCCCGGTTTTGCCGAACGCACGGTATTGCCCGCGGTTCTCGGTTGGGCGTTGCTGATCGGGGCGGTGGCGGCAGTCCGGGTGCCGTCCTTTGCACGGGCACAGGCTTGGCTGGCTCCCGTCGTGCCGGTTGTGGCTGCCGGAAGCGTCATCTTTACGCTGGTTCTGTCCCCCCTTTCCCTGGATGCTATCTATCGTGGAGCCGAGAAAGATCATTGGCGTGATCTGGCGATTGACGTAGCACGGATTGCTAAATTTGGTCGCCCGATTGTCACCTTCCATGTCGGCATTCCGGTGCTGTTGGATCTCTATGCCGCGCATACGCTCGATAGCGGGCACCTCAATGTCGGGCAAGGGCAAGACTTGCCGCCGCTGAGCGAGGCCGGAGCCGATCTGGATGATGCAGTCTGGCTGGTCTATATTGAGCTACCGGGGATCGAGAAGGTGCGTACCGCGCTGGATCAGCAGGGCTATACCCGCCTGCTGCACAACAACTACAGTGCCTACTCGCTCAACCCGATTTACATGGATCTGTACACCCGCCCCGGTGCTCCGCTGACTACCACGCTACCGATTAATGGCACCTTCACCGGACCCGGCGCGGAGGCCACCGGCTGGACGCTGCCTGCCGGGGCCACCCTGCAACCCGGCACTGCCGGACGTGATCTGGTTTTACCCAACAGTGGCGATGGCGAAAGCCGGGCGACGCGCCTCCTACCCGCCCGCCAGCACGGCTTATATGTCGTGCAGTTTGCGGCGCGGGCGCAGTTGCAAAGTGGACGGATGCGGAGCTTCTTGCTCTGCACTGGCGCAGACGGCGCTTTTACGCAGGTGGCCCCCGATGGGGGTGGTGAGACGGTACCCGCTGACAACACCTGGCACCCGGTCAGCATTTCGGTGATGTGCCCGGCAGACACCACGTCCCTGGTTGTGGACTTGCGGAACGCCGGAACGGGCACGGTCAGCTTCCGTGATGTGTCACTACAAACCGTGTCGGTCCATGCGGCGACCCCCTGAGTCGTGCCGGAATCGTGCTTGACACCCGACCTGCCGATCTGGTAGAATAGGGCACACCGCACCCGTCTGGCGCATTCGTCTAGCGGCCTAGGACACATCCCTCTCAAGGATGAGATCAGGGGTTCGAATCCCCTATGCGCTACCCTCGCGATGGCCCCGTTTCCCACGGGGCTTTCTTTTTGCCATTTATTGCTGGAGGACTGCGCCCGATGATGCCGCCGCATGAGGTCCGCTTTACCCTGGAAGGCACCTGGACGCCTGCCCAGGTCGCCGCCGATGGTCCCTACCGCTACCTGCCGTTCGAGATGCCCGCCAACGCCGCCCGGCTCGACGTGGCCTACACCGTCACGGCGCTGGTCGCTGGCGAGTCGCCCGTGGCGCAGCTTGATATTGGCGTGTTCGATACCGGCGGCCTCAATTTCCTGGGGCCGCACGGCTTCCGCGGCTGGACCGGGGCGTTCCGCCAGGAATTTTTCATCACCCCGGAGGACGCCACGCCGGGCTATCGCCGGGGCGACCTGCCGCCCGGCACCTGGCACATCCTCCTCGGCGCGGCGGACCCGTTGCCCCCCAGTGGCTGCCGCTACACCGTCGAAATCGCCTGCCAGACGGCAGAGGCCGACAGCCCGCCCCCGGCCCGGCCCTACCCGGTCTACGAGCCGGGCTTCTTGCACAAAGAAGCCCGCTGGTACCGGGGCAACCTCCACGCGCACACCTTCCACAGCGACGGCGCGAACTCGGTGGAAGAGATGGCGGCGGAGCACCGGCGCTGGGGTCTGGACTTTGGCGCGATGACCGACCACAATCTGGTCAACCCCGAACTGGCCCTGGGCGCGCACCCCGACTTCCTCTGGATCCCCAGCGAAGAGGTGACCACGCCGTGGGGGCACCTCAACGTCTGGGGGCTGGACCGCTGGCTCGACTTCCGCTGCACCGACCTGGAGGGGATGAAGGAGATCATCCGCGCCGCCCACCAGCGCCACGCTGTCACCAGCATCAACCACCCCAAAGACGACGGCCCCGACTGGATCTATGGCGACTTCCCCGACACGATGGCCTTCGAGGTCTGGCAAGCGCCCTGGTTCCTCTCCAACTACCAGTCGCTGGCCCACTGGACGGCGCTGCTGCGGGCGGGCAAGCGCCCCGTTGGCGTGGGCGGCAGCGACCTGCACCGGGTCGCCACCCCCGATCATCCCTACCCCTACCTGATCGGCAACCCCACCACCTGGGTCTACGCCGAAGAACTATCCATCCCCGCTATCCTGGCCGCGATCATGGATGGGCACGTCTTCATTTCTGCCGCCCCCGATGGGCCGGAACTCTACCTGACCGTCCAGACCCCCCACGCCACGGTGATCACGGGCGACGAAACCGCCCTCTATCCTGGCGAAACGGCCCGCGTTCGCGTCGAGGTGATCGGCGGCAGCGGGCGGGTGGTCCGCCTGCTGGGGCCAGACGGAGTGCTCGGTGAAACTTTTGTCGCGTCCGACCGTTTTATCTATGAGCATCAGATCATGCATAGCGACGCGCCCCCGGCCTTTGTCCGTGCCGATTTGATTCAGCCGCTGGACCCCGAAGTGGATCTGGAGGCCGAGCCGGGCGCGCTCTGGGTTGATGCGATGACCAACCCGATCTGGCTGCTCAGCAGACCGCACCCGGCCAGTATCTAGCCCGGGCTGATGGGCCTGTCCATAGCGAAATTAGTACTATTTGCTCACTTTTCATGGTTCGGCTACTCTTGCGTCCTGTGCATAGTTAGTGATATAATTTGGGGTAAGGATTTCGGATCGATCGTCTGGTTGGCCGCGTCTGTATCCGACTCCGGGCTGTCCTGATGGTGCGTCCTCTGCCCCTGGCGGTCCGGCTCATAAGGAGCATCTACCCCTCATCTCAACGAAAGTCAGGCCACGCACATGCATATTCGCCTCCTGGGGGTCCACCAGGGCGAGAGCAGGAATACGAAATTTCTCTCCATTCTGGTGGATGAGGTGCTGGCGGTCGATGCCGGTAGCCTCACGTCGGGGCTGACTTTTGACGAACAAAAGCTCCTGCGCGCGGTGCTCCTCACGCATTATCACTACGACCACATCAAAGACATCCCCATGATCGGGTTCAATAACATGTACTTCGGGCAGTTGACCATTTACTGCACCGCCGACACGCGGGATG
>JBBSAN010000419.1:0-6385 GCA_038252265.1 Chloroflexia bacterium | reverse complement strand
GTGTGGAAGCGCGCCGCGGGGCGGGTGTTGAAGCGGGCGCTGGCCTGGCGGTTCCGCCACTTCCGGCCCGGCAGCGAGCCGGAGCGGTGGGCGCGGGTCGCTGGGCTGCGGCTGCGGGTGCTGCCCGACGTGTTCAACCCGGCCCTGCACTTTACCAGCGGCTTCCTGGCCGAGACGTTGCGGCGGCCCGGCCTGGTGCCCCCCGGCGGCGCGGTGCTCGACATGGGCACCGGCAGCGGGATCGCCGCCCTCGCAGCAGCGCGGGCCGGGGCCGGGCGGGTGGTCGCCGTCGATACCAACCCGGCGGCGGTGCGCTGCGCTGAAGGCAACGTGCGCCGCTACGGGCTGGCCGACCGGGTGACGGTGCGCGAGGGCGACCTGTTTGCGCCGCTAGCAGGCGAGCGGTTCGACCGGATCGTCTGCAACCCGCCCTATTTTCGCGGCACCCCGCAGACCCGCGCCGAAGCGGCCTACATGGGCGGGGAACACTACGAGTGGCTGGATCGCTTCACCGCCGAAGCGGCAGCCCACCTGACGCCGGGCGGCACCTGCCTGCTGGTTCTGGGCGATGCCGCCGACTTGCGGGCCATTCTGGGCCATCTGGCGACCCCCGGCTGGACGGTGCGCGAGATCGCCCGGCGTGACATCTGGGTAGAAGTGCTATATATTTACGCGATGACACCGGAGTCGCGCCCAGAGGAGTAGCATGGCCGAGATCCTGCACATCACCACAGCGGCCCAGTGGAACGCGGCACAAGAGGCCGGAGCTTATCGCGGTGACACCCTGGACAGCGAGGGCTTCATCCACTGCTCCACCCCTGCGCAGGTAGTAGAGGTGGCGAATGCCCGCTTTCGCGGCACCTCCGATCTCCTGCTGCTGGACATAGACACCAACCGGGTCGGGCCGGACATCCGTTGGGAAGCCGCCGACAACGGTCAGACCTATCCGCATATCTACGGCCCGCTGAACACGGACGCCGTCACCCGAATCCATAAGTTCGCGCCGGATCCGGACGGCAGCTTCACCTTGCCGACAACCGTCGGTGAGATCGATCATGAAGGACCCTCGACAGAGGGGAAGGGGTAGAATGCATGATTATCCTGTATAACCCACGGGCCGCCGAAAGCAAGCACCGGCTGCCGATTTCGGTCCTGTCGCTGGCGGCGGTGTTCGAGGGCCGGTATCCCTGGCAATTGCTGGACGGCAACGTGGACAAAGACGCCGGGAACACCCTGCTCCAGATGCTGGAAAAGGACCCCAGCATCCGCTACCTGCTGGTGACGGTCATGCCGGGGCCACAGCTCAGCCGCGCCGTGCCGCACACCCGCGCCGTCAAGGCCCGCTTCCCCCATGTGACGATCATCTGGGGCGGCTACTTCCCGACCAGCCACACCGAGGTGGTCATGGCCGACCCGGCCATTGATTACGTGGTTCGCAACCAGGGCGAAGACACGATCCTGGAACTGCTGGCGGCGCTGGAAAGCGGCGGGGCGGTGGATGGGATCAAGGGGCTGACCTGGCGCAGCGATGGGAAGGTGGTCAACAACCCCGCCCGCTCGCTGGTGGACCCGAACAAGTACCCGGTGCTGCCCTATACGAAGGTGAACATGCCGCTTTACCTGAGCCGGACCATGCTGGGCACGCGCACCATCTCCTACCATTCCAGCCAGGGGTGCCCGTTCACCTGCTCGTTCTGCGCGGTGACCAAGACGTACTGGGGCCGTTGGCTGCCCGAAAAGGCCGACCGCACCGTCCAGACGATCCGCTGGCTGCATGACACCTACGGGGTGAACGGCATCGAGTTCCACGACAGCAACTTCTTCACCGCCGAAAAGCGGGTCGCCGCCTTTGCCGAGGGGATCAAGGACCTGCCGATCAACTGGTGGGGCGAGGGCACCATCGATACAATCATGCGCTACGATGACCGGACCTGGGACCTGATGCGCGACTCGGGCTGCCGGATGATCTTCATGGGCGCGGAGTCGGGGTCGGCCACCACGCTCAAAGCGATGAACAAGGGGCCGCTGACGCCGGAGACAACCCTGGAGATGACCAAGAAGTCGCGGGCCTGGGGCATCATCCCCGAATTCTCGTTCGTGCTGGGCAACCCGCCCGACCCCGAAGCCGACATCGTGGAGAACATCGCCTTTATTCGCAAGATCAAAGAGATCAATCCCGATAGTGAGATCATCCTCTACATGTACACTCCCACGCCGGGCGGCAGCATGTACGAACAGGCCGAGGCGCTGGGCTTCCGCTATCCCGACACCCTGGACGGCTGGATCAGCGACGAGTGGCTGGCCTTCTCGCGGCGGCGCAACCCGCACACGCCCTGGATCAAGCGCGAGCATATGGAATTGCTGAACAATTTCGAGACGGTGCTCAGCGCCCGTTACCCCACGGCGACCGACCTGAAGATCCTGCCCTGGCACCGCCAGGTCTTGCAGACGCTCGGCGCGTGGCGCTACCGCTTCGGCATCTACGGCTCGCCCGTCGAACTGCGGGCCATGTTTAAGTACATCTCCTACCGCCGCCCGGAACTGGAAGGGCTGTAGGCGAGTGCGGAATGTGGAATGCGGAGTGCGGAATGAGACGTGATGCATATTGCACAATTCTAACCACCAACCACTAACCACTAACCGCTCGTGAAGATCGCTCTCGTCGTCCCCGGCTTCCAAGCGGATGCGGCGGACTGGTGTATTCCGGCGCTGACTAATCTGGTGCGGGTGCTGGCGGCGCGGCCTGGGGTGGAACTCCACGTCTACACCCTGCGCTACCCGCACCGGCGTGATACATACCGGCTGCATGGGGCGACGATCCATGCGTTCGGCGGGGCACCGTTCGGGGCGCGCCGGGTATGGGGGGCGAGCCTGGGGCGGCTGTGGGCCGAGTTTCTGGAGGCCGTGCGGCGGGAGCACGCCCGCGCCCCGTTCGCCGTCCTGCACGGCTTCTGGGCCACCGAGTCGGGCTATCTGGCGACGCTGGCCGGGCGGCTGCTCCATATCCCCACCCTGGTCCACCTCGCCGGAGGGGAGTTGACCCACCTGCGGGGCATCGGCTATGGCAACCGCGCCCCCGGCCTGGCCCGGCTCCTCGTCGCGGGCCGCCGCCGCCACGCCGGGGCGATCACCGTCCCCACCCGCCCCCAGCTCGCTCAACTGCGCCGCCATGCCCCGCAATACGCCGCCAAAGCTGTCTCCTGGCCCTTCGGCGTCGATCTGCAAATGTTCGCCCCCTCCCCGGCCCCCCACTCCGCACTCCGCACTCCGCACTCCGCACTCCGCCTGGTTCATGCCGCCTCGCTCTTGCCGGTGAAAAACCAGGCGCTGTTGCTGGAGGGATTGGCGCAGGCGCGGGCGGCGGCTTCCGGCCACCCGATTACGCTGACCCTTGCCGGGACCGGGCCGCTGGCGGGAGCGTTGCAGGCACAGGCCGCCCGGCTGGGGCTGGCCGACGCTGTCACGTTCCTGGGCGAAATCCGGCACGAGGCGCTACCCGCCCTCTACCGGGCGCACGATGCGTTCGTGCTGACCTCGCACCACGAGGCCCAGTGCCTGGCCCTGCTCGAAGCGGCGGCCTGTGGCCTGCCCTGGATCAGCCCGCCGGTAGGAGCCGCCGCCGATCTGGCCCGGCATCATCCCGCCAGCGGCTGGCCGATCCCGCCCTGCGATCCTGCCGCGCTGGGCCGGGCCATCCTGGCCGCCAGGGACGCCCCGACCCGCCGGGACCGGGGGACTGCCGCCCGCGCTGCTATCGCTCAGGATTACGCGCTAGAGACGCAGACGGCTCGATTGCTGGCAGTGTACCAAGCAGGCACAACAGGTAACAGACTATAACGCATCACGCTCACGCTATTGACCCTGGGCAGACCAGGATGCTATAATGAGCCGGGGCTACTTTTAGTCCCCCAACGGCCTGATTACGTGGGCAACGCGCACCTTGTGTAACCCCTGGCGTATACTACTTAGGGCAATCGTTCTAGCACCCCGTGCCCACCCGCCATGCGCCTGGCGACCAGCGTTTGCACATAGCCAGGAATGGTCCTACTACGGGGAGGATAGGAAGCGCGCATGAGTCAGGAAGCCCTGCATTCGGGTACCCACCAGACCCGGCTGGACGGCGTCCTTTGCACCTACGAAGTGCAGGGGCGCGGGCCGGTGTGCGTGGTGCTGCCGGGCGGGCCGGGGATGCACCCCAACTACGTCGGCACCTTCGCCGGGCTGACCGACTTCCTAACCCTCGTCACCCTTCATCCCCGTGGGGCAGGGGAATCGGGCGATGCGCCCGACAATGACTATAGCCTCCCGGCCTACGCCCGTGAAGTCGCGGCGCTGCTCGATCACCTGGGGCGGGAGCGGGCGATCATCCTGGGCCATTCGCATGGCGGTATGATCGCCCAGCAGTTCGCCAGCCTGTTCCCGCAACGGGTCGAGAAGCTGATCCTGGCCGACACCGCCGCCACCCTGGGCGACTTTGTGGCCGACCTGGACGCGGCGGTGGCCCGCTACCGCGATCAGCCCTGGTTCCCCGATGCCTACGACGCGATCCGGCGCGAATGGGCGGGTGATTACCAGACCGCCGAGGAGATGGGCGATCTGTGGCTGCGCGAACTGCCCTTTTATTTTCGCGAATGGAGCACGGATCATGAGTCGTATCGGGCCGCGCGCCCCGCCCTCCCGACACGGCTCGACCCTTTGCGCCAATTCAACGATCACGAGGCCGCGACAATGGACCTGCGCCCTGGCCTGGCCGCCGTCCGCGCCCCGGCGCTGGTGCTGGTCGGGCGCTATGATTTCATCACCACACCGCAGATGGCCGAGGATATCGCCCGCCACCTGCCCCATGCGAGGCTGGTGGTATTCGAGCAGAGTGGGCACCTCCCGTTCATCGAGGAACCGGAGGCCTGGCGGACCACGATCCGCCAATTCGTATTTGAAGCACGCGACCAACGGTTAGAGAAGGCGTGCTGAAAAAGAGAGCAGAAATTAGAAATCAAAAATTAGAAGTCAGTGGATAGACTATCCGGCTATTCGTACTTCTTAATTTCTAATTTCTAATTTCTAATTTCTCGTCAGGAGTCCGCGATGAGTGAAGTCTTGCTCGGTCAATCTTATTACCTGCGCTTTGACCACAAGCAGTGGGAAGCGATGATGCCCTACCCACCGTTGGGCACGCTGTATGCGGCCAGCTATTTGCGCGAACGCGGCTACGACGTGGGCCTGTTCGACGCGATGCTGGCCGCCAGCGAAGACGAGTGGACATCCGCCGTCGCCGCACAGAAGCCGCGCTTCGCCGTCATCTATGAGGACAGCTTCAACTACCTGAGCAAAATGTGCCTGACCCGGATGCGCGAGGCGGCCTTCAAGATGGCCGCCGCCGCCAAAGCGCAGGGCGCGCTGGTGATCATCTCTGGCTCTGACGCTACCGACCAGCAAGACCTCTATTTTGCCGCCGGGGCCGACGCGATCATCGTCGGCGAGGGCGAGGTCACCCTGACCGACCTGCTGGACCACCTGACCGGCAAAGTGGCGGGCGACCCCCGCGCCATCGTCGGCGTCTCCTGGCCCGACAAGCGGACGATGGTCAAGCGCGAATTCGTCCGTGAACTAGACAAGTTGCCCTTCCCCGCCTGGGATCTGGTAGACATTCCCAAATACAAACGGATCTGGATGGAGCGCCACGGCTACTACTCGATGAACATGGTCACGACGCGGGGCTGCCCCTACCACTGCAACTGGTGCGCCAAGCCGATCTACGGCCAGCGCTATAACGTCCGCAGCCCAGAGAATGTCGCCGCCGAGTTGAAGTGGTTGAAGGAGACCTACCACCCCGACCACATCTGGTTTGCCGACGATATTTTCGGCCTGAAACCCAACTGGATCGAGCGCTACGGCGTGGAGGTCGAGCGGCTGGACGCGCAGATCCCGTTCAAGTGCCTCTTGCGCGCCGACCTGATCAAGGACAGTGTGGCCGAAGGGTTGCGCCGGGCGGGCTGCCAGATCGTCTGGGTGGGGGCCGAAAGCGGCGCGCAGAAGATCCTCGACGCGATGGACAAGGGCACGAAGGTGGAGCAGATCCTCACCGCCGCGCAAACGCTCCACGCCGCAGGAATCAAGATCGCCTTCTTCCTCCAGTTCGGCTACCCCGGTGAGGAGCGTGCCGACATCGAAAAGACGCTCCAGATGGTGCGCGATGGCAACCCCGATGACATCGGTATCTCGGTCTCCTACCCGCTGCCCGGCACCAAGTTCTATGACCGGGTGCAGCAGGAGTTGGGCAATAAGCGCAACTGGGTAGACAGCGACGACCTGGAAATGATGTTCCAGGGGGCCTATATCACCGAGTTCTACCGCGTGTTGCATCACGTCGTCCACCACGAATTCC
>JBBSAN010000418.1:0-6386 GCA_038252265.1 Chloroflexia bacterium | reverse complement strand
CGGGTGTCTGTTGCCTTTGTTCTGTTGTATGTGTTCAGTGTACCTCACTGATTGGGGTGGGGCCACAAAACCAATACGCTTGCCGTTAATACTCACACTTCCCAACTGACCACTCGCCCCTCGTCACCTATTGACAGCATTCCACGTAACGTGTATATTTATGTCAACCGAGCATCGTGCTACATTTGACCTTCCCTTGCTCTCCGGAAGCGTACCGCTGTGTGCGGTCTTTGACCCACTTAGTCGCACAAAAAGGAGCAGATCGGCTATGAAGCACCGTCGCACAGGCAGGCTGTTGGCAGCAGCCTTGATCGCCATCGCGGCCATCGTCGGCCTGGCGGGCCGCCCCGGCACCGCCGCCCCCGCCGCACAGCAGACCACATCCTTCCTCAACGTCTGGAGCCGCACCGACCTACCGGTGGCGCAAGGGCTGGTCCACCGTGGGTTCGTCTGGGGACCCAGCGCCACCAGCACGCGCAACGAGCCGTGGGCCGAGTCGCCCGGCGGTCAGCGCCTGGTGCAGTACTGGGACAAGGCGCGCATGGAGATCACCAACCCCAGCGTGAACCCCGCCGACCCGTTCTATGTTACGAATGGCCGCCTGGTCTACGAGATGGTCAGCGGCTTGATCCAGACAGGCAACAACCGCTTTGACAACAAAGCGCCATCGCAGGAGCCGGTCGCGGGCGACACCCGGTCGGCCAACCCCGACACGCCGTCCTACGCCACCTTCCGCATCCGGGCCTCGATCTTCCCCGGCGAAAACATCGCCCCCGACCGCACCGGCCAACCGTTCAGCTCCTACATGGACATCACCGGCCAGACCGCCCGCGCTCCCTATCTGGAGGGCTACGGCGTGCGCTACGCCAAGTATATCCCCGAGACGACACATAACATCCCCAACCGCTTCTGGGAGTTCCTCAACCAGCAGGGGCAGGTCTACCGCAACGGCACGCTGGTAACCGAGCCGCTGTTCAACTGGGTGGCGGTGACCGGCTATCCGATTGTGGAGCCGTACTGGGTGACGGCGCGGGTGGGCGGGGTGCCCTACGCGGTGCTGGTGCAGTTGTTCGAGCGCCGGGTGCTGACCTATACCCCCCTCTTCCCCGCCGATTTCCAGATCCAGATGGGCAACGTGGGCCAGCACTATGCCACCTGGCGCTACAGCACCGGCAGCGTGCCGACCCTCCCTGGCCTGGCCGCTCTTAGCGCGCCGCCTGCGCCGCCCGCGTTCGCGCTCTCCTCGTATTTCGACATCACCCGCTAGAGGGGGACGAGGGGCCAGGGGTCAGGGATCAATCGTCCTGATCCCTGACCCCTGATCGGTGTAGGAGGGCAGGCGTTGCGGCTCAAGTGCGCTGCGCGCTGAACACCAGGACGCGGCTGGTGCTGGCAACCGGCCCCTGCTGCCAGTCGCCATAGACCTGCGCCACGGTGAATCCGGCGGCGGTCAAGGACGTGGTCAATTCGGCCTGGCTACGGAAGCGCAGCTCGCTGGTGGCGATGATGACCTCCCCCGTGGCCGTGAACACGTTGTGACCCGCGAAGTGGACCCGGCCCTGCCCCACCTGGTTCAACTCCAACCAGGTCTCCATCGGGCCGTTCGGTGAGTCGAACCGCTCGTAGGTGACCGCGCGATTCCATTGTTCCCAGGCGCGGGCGGCGGGGTTGCGGCTCTCGAAGGCGAGGGTGCCGCCCGGACGCAGGGCGGCGTGGATGGCGCGCAAGGTCGCGACCCATTCATCATCGTCAAGGAACACCTGGGCTACATTGCCGGTCATGAGCACCAGGTCGGCCTGGGGTGTCCCCAGCGCGCCAGCATCCCCTTCGACCCACTGCACCCGCGCGGCCCCCGGTTGCCGCCGGGCGACCGCGAGCATGACGGGGGCCGGATCGACGCCGGTCACCTGGCGGCCCTCAATGGCGAGTTCGCAGGTCAGCAGCCCGGTCCCGCAGCCCAGATCGAGGATGCGGCGGGCCGTGAGGTCGGTCGCAAGACGGAGGTAGAAGTCGGTATCGGCCCCCCGCATGTTCTCAAGGTCGTACAGCGCCACCAGGCGCGGGTCCACATAGTGCTGATCCAGCTTGATCATCGCGGTTCCTTTCATATGCTCCACGCTCAATCCTCCCAACTCAGTCCTCAGCCCGCGCCAACCCCCAACCCCCAACCCCCGCCGTCGGCACCCAGATGACCCCTTCGGCGGGATCGCCTACGGCGTCGGCCACCCCAGCCAGGACCAGGCCGCCGGTATACGCTCCCAGGATCGCGTCGAGTTCGTCGTGGGTGTAGAGGCGGGCGGCGGGATCGGACAGGTTGGCGACGAGAGCCGTGAGCCGGATTTGCATGTCCAGCCGCCCGGCAGGGCTGGCCTTGTGCGGCAACCCTTTGCCCCAGAACTGCACTTTGCTGCCGTAGGGGTAGATTTCGATCACCCGGCGACCCGCCCCGGTCCACGCTGCCGCTAGCGAGAGGGCGCGGGCGATCATCGGCTTGATCGGGCTACGCTTGGTGGTGTAGTAGGAGGCGATACCCTCGCGGGAGAGGGCGCGTTCGGCGGCGCGGCCCTGCCCGGCGTGCGTGGGGGTGCAGGGGTGTGCCGGGTCGAGGCAGTCCAGCCCCAGCGGGAGCGAGAGCGGGGAGTCGATGGCGACCAGGGCGGGGTCCCACTCCTGTGCCAGGGCCAGCAGGTCCGCGTCGGCGCGGCGGTCGGCCAGGGCCAGCAGGGTGGCGGCACCCGGCCCGCGCCAGTCGAGCAGCGCGGCGGTGCTGGCGCGGGCCGGGCCGTTGGTCAGGTCGAGGCCCAGAATGCGGCTAGGCGGGGGCGGGTTGGGCACGGCGCACGCTGGTATACTGGTAGAGAAAGGAGAGCACAAGCCCTCCATACAAGAGGTTCATACCCATGGTGCTGAGGGTCATGGTTCTGAGGTTGCGGATGGCCCCCGATTCATTGAAGCGGACGAATGATTCTTGGGTGTCGTCAAGCGGTGGCATCACCCAGGAGCGGCTGACGTACATCGCGCCAACCATCAGGGCAAACCCCACGAGTACCGCGACCCCCACAGGCCACAAGGGTGTGAGCACGCGGGGTAGCGATCTTCGCACCGCCGAGACCATCTTTGGTGCGCGCATCAACGCCACACTCAGCGGGAAGTTTAAGAGTATCCCCACAATAGGTACGCTATAGAGCAGGTCGCTTAACTGGGCCGTCAAGGGCAGCCCGCCCGTGTAGATCCACGACGCATCCCCGAAGGAGGCGAGGAAGAGAGCGGCACTCAAGCCAAACGTCAGCATGAGGATCATGAACCCGATCCGGCCCAGCCAGACGACTATCATTGGTGTATCCTTTGCTGGTGGGGTGGGCGAGATCCGCCCTCACCCCTGTCCCCTCGCCCTGCGGGCGAGGGGGACTCGGCCCTACCGATCTTGCCCATTGCATATATAGCCTTGCCAATAACACCCTCAGTCCTCAGTCCTCGTCCGCCCACTCCGGCGGCGGGCTGTCCACGCGCTCGACCTGGATCAGGGTGGAATGGAAGGTGCCGCCCCCGGCGAGGTCGGCGGGGCGACCGGCGGTGAGGGTATTGACGTTCATCCCGGCGGGGCTGTAGCGGCCCCACCAGCGGCTGAGATGACAGGCGACACCGGGGCGTACACTGTCGAGGACGACGGCTACAAACCAGGCTTCGCCCCGGTCATTGTGAGCGCGCACCCAGTCGCCGTCGGTGATGCCCCGCGCCGTGGCATCGAGCGGGTGCAGTTCCAGCGTGGGGTAATGCTGCTTCTTCCGCATCGTCGGCATGTCGGCAAACGAACTGTTCAGGAAGTGGTGCGCGGCAGGGCTGACCAACTGGATCGGGTAGCGGGCCGCGAGATCGGGGCTGCCGTCGCGGCTCTCGCCATCGGGGGTGTAGTCGGGCACCGGGTCGAGACCCAGGCGCAACATCTGCTCCGAATAGAGTTCGATCTTGCCCGACGGCGTGGGGTAGCGCCCATCGGCAAAGGGGATGAACGGGCGGCTGGACGTGTTCAGGTGGACGAACGTTTCCGCCTCCAGCCGCTCCAGAGTGATCCCCGCCATGTGCGGGTGTTCGCTGGTCAGCGCCTGGCGGATCAGGTCGTCGTCGCTGTCGCGGAAGCCGGGGTCGGTCAGGCCCATCGCGGCGGCGACGCGGCGGAAAACCTCGGTGTTGGGGACCGCCTCACCCTGCGGCGGGATGGCCGGGCGGCTGAGGGCGACGTAGAGATGGCCGTAGGAGCGGTAGAGGTCGCTCTGCTCGAACGTGGTCGTGGCGGGCAGGAGAATGTCGGCATAGCGCGCCGTGTCGGTCATCAACTGCTCGTGGACCACCGTAAACAGGTCCTCACGCTCTAACCCCTGGCGGACGCGGCCCCCGTCAGGGGCGACGTTGGCCGGGTTCGAGTTATAGACGAACAACCCCTTGACCGGCGGGTCGTCTACATCCAGCAGCGCATCACCGAGCTGGATCATGTTGATCGTGCGCGGGGTCTTGGCGTGCTGGCGCAGCAGGTCGGGCCGTTCCAGCGCGGTGGTGTTGAAGCCGTAGGAGCCGCCCGTGCTGAGCAGCGCCCCGCCGCCAAGCTTGCCCCAGGCCCCGGTCACGGCGGGCAACATCAGCACCGAGCGGCAGTTCTGCCCACCGTTGGTGTGGCGGCTCATGCCGTAGTTCAGGCGGATCACGCTCGGCTGGGTCGTGGCGTAGAGCCGGGCGAAGCGGACAATATCCTCGGCGGGCAGGCCGGTGATCGGGGCGGCGCGCTCCGGCGTCCACTCGGCGGCGCGGGCCGCCAGCGCCTCGAAGCCGATGGTGTGCCCGGCGATAAATGCGGGGTCGTGCAGCCCTTCGTTGATGATCACATGGAGCATCGCCAGCACCAGGGCGGCATCGGTGCCGGGGTGGATCGGCAGATGCCAGTCGGCCTGTTCGGCGGTCTTGCTGCGGTGCGGGTCCACCACCACCAGTTGCGCCCCGTTGCGCCGCGCCTCGTGGATGAACGGCATCAGGTGGACGTTGGTGCTGACCGGGTTGGCCCCCCAGCAGACGATCAGCCGCGCCTGGGGGAAGCCTTCGGGGTCGGTGCCCTGGCTGACGCCCATCGTCAGGCGGTAGGCTTCGGCGGCGGTGGTCGAGCAGATCGTCCGGTCGAGCAGCGACGCACCCAGCGCATAAAAGAAGCGACGGTCCATGCTGGCATAGCTCAACGTGCCCATTGACCCGGCATAGCTGTAGGGCAGGATCGCTTCCGCGCCGTGCGTGGCGATGATCGCCCCGAACCGCTCGGCAATCGTGGCCGTGGCCTCGTCCCAGGAGATCCGCTCGAACTTGCCGCTGCCCTTCGGCCCCACCCGCCGCTGGGGGTAGAGCACGCGCAGGGGCGAATAGAGCCGCTCCTGGTAATACTGCGTTTTGACGCAGAGAAAGCCGCGCGTGAACGGGTGGTCGGCCCGCGCTCCCATCTTGACCACGCGCCCGTTCTCCAGGGTGGCGGTCATGGCGCAGGCATCGGGGCAGTCGTGCGGGCAGATGACGGTCTTCACTTCGGTCGTGGTGGGGCTTTCTTCGAGCGCAGTCATAGGGGGTCACTCTCCTGTGGGGTACACGCCATTTTACCGCAGGGGAGCGACCGTGAACAAGGGCCAATAGACGGATCGTCTGGGGGCCATTTTAGCTTACTGAATGAGGGGCGGCACCGTGAATTGGAAGATCCACGGCCCGGTTACGGTGGGGGCGGGAAGCCTGTCTCCCATGAAATCGTCGTATAGTGTGGACACGGTCAGCACGCCCTCGCCACCTTGATCAGCAAAGGCGCTATGGATCGTATACGCCCACTGATAGGTGTTAATCATGTATGGGTTTGGACCTTGCCGCGATGTCGCCAATAGCTGGTGCCTATCGGGTATCAAGCCATATTGACCATAATGGTATCCGGCAGTCTGGTCGATACGCAAATCAACGACAGGAACAGTGCCGACTTCGTAACCATAGACCCGAATTGGTTGAAGCAATGCCAGGTCATAACGCAGAATAGCACGCACCGCTCCGGGCGTCACAATCAGCCGCTCCAGAGTCATCGGCACATCTGCTGCAGACCCAAGATGACGCCATCGATCCTCTATCTGCGCGGTTACGCGCGTCGTTTGGTTTAGATCAATCACGCGGGTCGCAGCGACTTGAACAGGTGTCGTGAAGGCAAAGTGGAAGGGACCAGGCGGCACGGCTGTAGAGGGATAGTAACTACTCAGCCTATGGGAGCGTGCGCGTGCGATCCCTTTCTTCCGCCCTTCGGCGCGGGCGGCGCTTCCGCTTTCCGGTTGCCCCCGCCGATACCAACTTGCGTAACTGTCCGCCGCACCCTACCGGACTTG
>JBBSAN010000417.1:0-6389 GCA_038252265.1 Chloroflexia bacterium | reverse complement strand
ACCCGGTGATGATGCCGCGCCCCGCCAGTCGCTCGATGTAGAGATAGAAGGTGCTACCGATTGGTACATCCGCGAACGTCTGGCCGGTCGGCGTCTCCGTCCAGCCCGCCGCCCCGCTGGTGATCTTGGCGAGTTGCCCGCGAGTCACGGCATTATACGGGCGGAAGTAGGGCCGGTTGGTGGGGGCCACGCACGGTTCCCCTATCCCGCCGCAGGGGTAGCCGTTGATGAAGCTCCGCGCGGCGACGCGCTCGATGTAGACCCAGAAGGTGCTGCCCGGAATCACGTCCTCGAACGTCTGCTGGGTCGAGGGGATTGCCTCGGCGTAGCCCGCCGCGTTGCTGAGGATCTTGGCGATCTGGCCCCGCGTGGCCGGGTTGGTCGGGCGGAAGTAGGGCTGGCTGCTTGATCCGCACGGCTCACCAGGGCTGCCACAGGGATAGCCGCTGAGGAGCGCCCGGCACGTCAGGCAGCGGATGTAGGTGTAGAACGGATCGCTCGGCGGCACGTCCTGGAAGGTGATCGGGCAGACCGTCATCGTGGGCCGAGCCGTCGCTGAGGCCGTGCGGGTCGGGACGACTGCCGTATTGGTCGGGGTGTTGCTGGGCGTGCGGGTCGGCCCGACCGCTGTGTTCGTCGGGGTGTTGGTCGGGGTGGTGGTTGGCACCACGGCGGTATTTGTCGGCGTATTGCTCGGTGTATTCGTTGGGACGACTGCCGTATTGGTCGGGGTGTTGGTCGGGGTGCGGGTTGACACCACGGCGGTATTCGTCGGCGTATTGCTCGGTGTATTCGTCGGGACGACTGCCGTGTTGGTCGGGGTGTTGCTGGGCGTGAGCGTTGGGGCAACTGCCGTATTGGTCGGCGTGTTGCTCGGCGTGTTCGTCGGGACGACTGCCGTATTGGTCGGGGTATTTGAGGGCGTCGGCGTCGCCGGGATCGTCGGGGTGAATGTGTTGGTCGGCGTATTCGATGGTGTTGGCGTCGCCGGGATCGTCGGGGTGAATGTGTTGGTCGGGGTATTGCTCGGCGTCGGCGTCGCCGGGATCGTCGGGGTGAATGTGTTGGTCGGCGTATTCGATGGTGTTGTCGTCGCCGAGATCGTCGGCGTGGCTGTGTGCGTCGGGGTATTGCTCGGCGTCGGCGTCGCCGGGATCGTCGGCGTGGCGGTGTTGGTCGAGGTGTTGGTCGGCGTGTTCGTCGGGGTGCGTGTCGCCGTGTTGGTCGGGCTGGGAGTGGTCGTGATCGTGGGCGTCGGCGTGTTGCAGGTGTTGAAGTTCAATGTGACCAGCACGTCATCGACCCACCAGCCGGTGCTCCCGGTCGAGTTGTCGTCGCCCTGGCGGAAGCGGAAGAGCAGATTTTGCCCCGCATAGGGCAGCAGATTGACGGTCACCTGGGTGAAATTGGGAGCACCGGGGCTGGTGCTGGTCCAGCCCTGCCGGCCCGCCAACGGGTTGAGGAAGCCGGACGCGATCGTCCCGGTGTAGCCGCCCGCCAGGATATTCGCCCCGGCGTCTTGCCAAGTCGTTCCGCCGTTGGTGGACGTTTCCAGCACGCCCCCATCGAAGTCTGTTGCCTCAAAGCCGTAGCGCTGCCAGAAGGTGAGGGTGGCACTGCTCAGGCCGCTGGACGGGATGGCGACGGGGTTGATCGTGGTCAGCAGTTGGTCGGCAACGTTCGCCACATCGGGGGAGAAGGCGGAGTGGGTGCCGGTATGCGCGGCGGTGGTGACATTGGTCCAGCCGCAGCCGCCGGGCACACAAGTGGGGACCGTCGAGGCAAAGCTGCCCAGTGTGCCACTCTCATAGCCCTCGGTCAGTGGGGTGAGTACAGCGCATGGCGTGCTGGTCGCTGTGGCCGAGGGTGTCTGGGTGATGGTGGGCGTGCTGCTGGGCGGGGTGCCGGTGACGGTCGGCGTGGGGGTGCCCACCACCAGCGAGACTTTGTCAAAATCGACATCCTGGGTATGGGTGGCGCCGACGAGGTTGCGCCCGTCGGCCCAGGTCATGAAGGCGGTGGTGCCAAAGGCCGAGTGATAGTTGTAGTCGCCCGCGTAGCACGTCTGAACGTTGGGATCGGGTTGGGCCGGTTGGTTGATCAGGCCGTCGCTGACCGGCTGATCGGTCTGCCAGGTCGCGCCGTTGTCGGTGGAGAGCCGCCCGTAATATTCGTAATTGGTGCCGTCGGTGGTATTGCGCCGGTCATACCAGGAGGTCATCACCCCGCCATTGGGCAGGGCCGAGATCGAGGGCTGCCACTGCGGCTGGGTGGTGACATCGGTGTTGAGCTTGAGCGGGGCGGACCAGGTCGATCCGTTGTCGGTGGAGCGGACATAATAGGCATCACCCAGGTCACCGGTGCCTTGCGCGGCGTAGACATAATGCACCACATTCTGCCCGGCGATCTGGCCGCTGACCGCAGGCTGGCCCCATTCCGGCGCGCGCCAGATGGGCGCGATGGCCCGGAACGAGCAGCCCGACACGGTAGTGGAGCCGGCGGGCGTATAGGTGTTGACGGTGATCTGGGTCCAGGCCACGCCGCCGCTGGTCGAGCGGAACATGTAGGTGGTGTCGGTGGTGCCTTCGGTGTGGCCGCTGACAAACACCGCCCCGTCACCGTTGGGCGAGCCGGTCACCTGCCCGTCGCGCACGAAGGGGCTGACCGGGCCGATGGCCGTGGGGGCGCTCCAGGCGATGCCATTGTCGGAAAAGGTGATAAAAAGCCGCCCACCACTGATGGCGAAGTTGTTCCAGGCGACGTACATCCGGCCATAGAAGGGGCTGGCCGCGTTGTTGTCCACCCACATGCTCTCCCGGTCATCGGCGGTGCCGACGTGGGCGCAGGCCCCGGCGGTCCAGGTCTGGCCGTTGGGCGAGGTCCACAGGCCGATGCCGCCGGTGGAGCCGCTGCCGCAGTCGCCGTTCACGGCCAGGTCGCCCGCATACCAGGTAGCGAGGCGCGCATTGTAGACGACGATGGGATCGCCTTCGTTGGTGCCGTGGGCCGAGGTGCAGAGGGCCTGGCTGGGATGCCAGGTGGTGCCGCCATCGGTGGACCAGGAGATGCCGCTATAACAACTGGGGGCCGTGCGCGAGTCGTTATAATTGGCGACAATCGTGGTGGCATTGCCCCAGACAAAGGTTTCGCTCTGGGTGACATGGTTGCCGGTGTTGTCGGGCAGGATGATATCGACATCCGTGCCCCCATAGGCGAAGGGACTCAGCCGTTGGAGCGGGGACGCGGGCGGGCGGGCCGGGGCGGGACTGCCTCCCTGGCTCTGGCCGCAATCAATCAGGATCTTGCCAGCGGCCAGATTCATCATACGGTCGAGGCCCAGGCTCTTAATCTGGCTGCAATCCACGGCGCTGCGGCCTGATCCCTGCCCCTGGCTGGAGATCGGGCTGACCGGGTCAGGGGGGGCTGGCACAGCCCCCACCGCGTGCCCCAGGCCGCCGAACAGGATCAACACGCCGACCAGCGTGATCAGCAAATTACGCCCCAAGAAGTGCTTCATATAATACTCCCTTTCTCCACCCGGTACACACGAACGGCTCGGTCTTGCTGATGCAGCTTTTCGCCGCGCCTCTGCTGCTAGCGCAGGGCGGCGGGGCGGCTCTTTCCGGTTGCCAACGGTGTGGGGGCGCCCACACACCCTCTGCGGTACTGTCTAGCCGAAACAGAGGTGCGCCGGGTTCGCCGCAGAGATCGGGCGGCCCGTCCCCCACGTCAAGGATAGGTCTGGGCCAACTCAATGCCGTATGGCGGCAGGCTGCTCAGAGGGCGTATGCTTACGTGGTTATTTATATAGCCGAGGGTTGTGTGTGTGAAAGTAGCCGTGGGACCCGAAACAGCTCCCCAATCCCAGGTGTGAGGCAGTGATTCGTGTGCAAGGAAGAGCTGTAGTAGACCTTATCGGCAATAGTGAAATCACGAGGACGCGCTAACCAGCGCCACGCTCGCTCCAGCTTAATCCCGATAAGGTCTAGTGTTGCCTGATGATCCTAGCATACGCTGTATAGTATGTCAATAGTGCCGCGCAACCGGGATCGACCAGGAGATATACTGGCTGGAGCTGTAAATGAGGGCACGGGTTTGAAGGCGGGATGCGCGGCTATCACGCTGCCCTTTGGAGGTCTGGATGGACCCCCAACGCCGCGCTACAGACCGGTTTCTTATACTCGGCTCTACCCCCCGACAACGTTCCGCACTGCGCTGGAGATCGCGAGCGACGGCGGGCTGATCGAGTTCGACTCGGCGGCCACTGCGCCGATTGATCTGCTGCTGAATACAAGGGGCGATTCGGCCTATGTCGGCCTGCCGAGCAGCCCGGTGCTGGAAAGCCCCTACACCACAGAGATCAAAGAATTTTACGCGGCGCTGGCCGACGACTTGCCGGTGCGGGTGAGCGCTGCCGACGGGCTGGCGGCGGTGCAGATCGCGCTCGCCGCCGAGTCGGCGCGCACCGGGCAGCCCGTCGCGCTCGCGCCCCTGCCGGAGGTGCAACGATGAAGATCGGCATCCTGAGCTTCGCCCACATCCACGCCGAAGCCTATGTCCAGCATCTGCGCGCCATCCCCGGCGTGGCGCTGATCGGCCTGGCCGATGAAGACCTGGCGCGGGGGCAGCACTACGCCGCACAGTTCGACGCGCCGCTGTTCCCATCCTACGAGGCGCTGCTGGCCGAGCAGCCCGCCGCCGTGCTGGTCTGTTCGGAGAACAGCAAACACCGCCCGCTGGTAGAATTGGCTGCCGCCGCCGGGGTCCATGTGCTGTGCGAAAAGCCGCTGGCGACCACCCTGGCCGATGCCGAGGCGCTGATTGCCGCCTGCGCCCACGCCGGGGTCACGCTGATGACCGCCTTCCCGATGCGCTTCAGCGCGCCCGTGACCGAACTCAAGGCACGGCTGGATGCGGGCGACCTGGAGCGGATCTACTGCTGCAACGCCACCAACCAGGGGCAAGTCCCGGCGCGGCACCGGGCCTGGTTCGTGGACCCGGATCTGGCCGGGGGCGGGGCGATCATGGACCACACGGTCCATCTGGTCGATCTCCTGCGCTGGTATCTGGGCAGCGAAGTGGTCGAGGTCTACGCGCAAACCAACCGGATCTTTCACGCCGCCGAGGTCACAGTGGAGACGGGTGGCCTGCTCATGCTCACCTTCGCCAACGGGGTGTTCGCCAGCATTGATTGCAGTTGGAGCAAGCCGGACGCCTACCCGACCTGGGGTGGCCTGACCTTCGAACTGGTCAGCGAGCGCGGGGCCGTGCGGGTGGACGCCTTCAAGCAGAACCTGACCGTCTATCGCCAGGGCCGCGAGCGCGCCGCCTGGGCGCACTGGGGGTCAGATGCCGACGGGGCCATGCTGGCCGAGTTTGTCGCCGCCATCCGCGAGGATCGGCCCCCGCGCATCAGTGGGCTGGATGGCTATCGCGCCCTTGAGGTGGCCCAGGCGGCGTATGCCTCGGCAGCCAGCGGCAGGCCGGTCCGCCTCGCCACGGAGTGACAGCAGCGCGGCGACCTGGATGGCCGCCGCGCCGGGGCTTTCGCCAATGCCACGTTTAGCCCTCAGCACTGGCCGGGGGCAGGTAGGGATCGGCTAATTTCTGCACCTGGCCCAGTGGCTGGCGGCGAGCCAGCGCTACCCGGCGGGGCGGCGTGGGGCCAGCCTGGGCGGTCAGCGTGGCTTGCACCAGGGCAACCGCCGCCGCCCAGTCCAGGGCCTGCCCGGCGGCGAACGCCTGGGCGTACGCCGTTGCGCCCAGCGCCGCCTGGGCCTGCGCCTCTGCCTGGGCCTGCGCCTGCTGGTAGAGCGGCTCCAGGCGGCCACTCTGCGCGGCCAGCATGGCGGCCAGCGCCCCCAGCACTTCGGCGGCGGTCGGCGGCGGGAGCAGGCCCGCGGCCAGCGCCAGTGCCCATTGGCTCGTCTCCCCTGGCCCCAGATCCGGGGCGAGGAGGAGGCTCTCCGCCAGATACGCCCGCGCCGCCTCAACGTCGCCCTGGCGGTGGGCCACCAGCCCCAGGTTGTTGAGGCTGTACACGCAGCGCGCCCGGTCGCCCAGCTCGCGCCGCACTGCCAGACTCTCCGTGTACAATGCCCGCGCCGCCGCGTAGTCCTCCTGGCGATGGGCCACGACTCCCAGGCCGTTGAGGCTGGTGGCGATGCCCGCCCGGTCGCCCAGCTCCCGCGCCACCGCCAGGCTTTCGGCGGTCAGTGCCCGCTCTAGCTCGTAGTCGCCCTGGCTGGCGGCCTCGACCCCCAGGTTGTTGAGGCTGTCGGCGATGCCCGCCCGGTCGCCCAGCGCCCGCTTCAATGCCAGGCTCTCGGCGTACAGTGCCCGCGCGGCGTCATAATCCCCCTGGTACCAGGCTACGGCCCCCAGGTGGT
>JBBSAN010000416.1:0-6394 GCA_038252265.1 Chloroflexia bacterium | reverse complement strand
GTCGCTTGGCGCTGGGTGAGTTGAATAGCGGGTAGTTTAGGTCCTTGCATGATCGCGTGCTCCTGACTAGTATCGGATCGGTGGTGCCGTGGACCTAAGTTTACCTTATCTGATACGTTATTTCCACCCGGCTGTACTAGGCGGGCGTGGCTCGTGGCGCGTGACGGGTGGTTAGTGGTTGGTGACCAGTGCTGAGTACTGAGTGCTGAGTGCTGAGTAATTCTTGCATTATTACGCATCACGCATCACGCATCACGCATCACGCATCACGTTTCACCCCTCCGGCGCGCCCTGGGCCAGATCCAGCGCCTGTTGCTCCTCGGTGGTGAGGGCATGGGTGGTGCGCCCGGTGCGGACGGGCTTGGCATAGAAGCGGGTGCCGCCGCGCCCGTGCAGGCTGCTGAGGACCACGCCATCGCCCCGGGCGTTGAGCAGGGCCAGGGCGAAGCTCTGGTCGCCGCCGGTGTCCTCGAACGGGTTGAAGCGCACCAGCCCGATCCGCTGGACCGCCAGGGGCAGGGTGGCCCCCAATGCCGCCGCCTGCCCTTCGACGGCGGTCAGGCGGGTATTCAGCGCGCCTACCGCACCGAGCAGCGCCGAGGCCTCCGGTGTGCCGTCGCCCGGTAAGGCGGCAGCGACCGCCCGGTAGGCGGCTTCGATGTGCCGGGTGCGGCGGACCAGCAGGATCATCCCCACCCCGGCACCCAGACTGAAGACCAACGCGGCGATCAGCAGCAGATCGCTGACGGTCTGGTCAAACATAAGGTTACAGCACACTCCTGCGACCCCTTCCGCCGGTGCCGCCGGTGCGACCGGGGCGGCGTTCGTGCGTTACGTTTGTAGCGGGGTCGGCGGAGCCTATTATAGCATAGCGCCCGTCAACTTGCGTGCGCGGCCCGATCGCGGTAAGATCGGGCCGGTTCGGCGGGAGGCGCGAGCTGCCGGGGGCACCGTCGCGTGCGGTTAGCGCCGGGCGGGTGGGTCGCAGCCGGGGAAGAACGGGATAGCCGCGATCTTGGACATCTGGCCGCGAGTCGTGTTATTGCCGGTGCGGAGATAGGGGCGATTACCGGGGGCCACACACGGCTCGCCCGGCCCGCCGCAGGGGTAGCCGCTGAGGATGCCCCGCCGCGCCAACCGTTCCACGTACAAATAGAAGGTGCTACCGGGGGCCACGTCGGCAAAAGTCTGGCCGGTCGGGGTCTCGGTCCATTGGGCCGCCGTGCTGACGATCTTGCTGATCTGGCCGCGCGTGGCCGGGGTGTTGGGGCGGAAGTAGGGCCGGTTGGTCGGGGGGCTGCACGGCTCCCCCGGCCCGCCGCAGGGATAGCCCCCGATTGCCCCCCGCCCGGCCAGCCGCTCGATGAAGACCCAGAAGGGGCTGCCCGGCGGCACATCGGCAAAGGTCTGCTGGGGGCTGGGGATGGGGTCGGTGAACCCTGCCGCCCCGGCGACGATCTTGGACAACTGCCCGCGCGTCACATTGGCGGTGGGGCGAAAGTAGGGCGGCGGGGTCAGACCGATGCAGGGTTCGCCCGGCCCACCACAGGGATAGCCGCCGACAATGCCCTGGCAGGCCAGGCAGCGGATGTAGGCATAAAACGGATGCGTCGCGTCCACATCGCTGAAGACGATCGGGCAGAAGGTCGGGGGTGGGGAGGGGCTAGGGGTGGCGGTGGCGGTGGCCGTGCGGGTGGCGGTGGGGGTGGCCGTCGCGGTCGCCGTCGCCGTCGGGGTGGCCGTGGCGGTGGGGGTCGCGGTCGGGCAACCGGGCGGGTCGGGGCAGGGGCCAATGTAATGCTCCGTCAGCGTTGTGAACGACGAACCATTGCCGCTCCACTGACTGCCTACTGCCCACACGTCATTCGGGCTGCTGGCGGCGACTCCCATCAGATGATTACTAATGGCTCCTGGGCTGGGGGCGGGCACCTGCGTCCAGCAGGTTCCGTTCCAGTGGAGTACGAGTGCTCGCCCCCCGCCTCCGGTAAGCGAATACTCCCCCACCGCCCAGGCGTCGGTCGCCGACAGCACCGTCACATGATAGAGAAAGCTGATGACCTGGCCCGGGCTGGGCGCAGGGAACAACGTCCAACGCACGCCGTCCCAGTGCTCGACCAGGGTGCCGCTCCACTGGCTGCCCACCGCCCAGACATCGTTCGGTCCGCTGCCCGCGACCCCGCTCAAATACGTATCGTAATTGCCATAAGGGTTCGGAGGGTCGGGGCTGGGCACAATCTTCCACTGGCTGCCGTCCCAATGTTCGATGAGGGGATGCACGACCCCATGCACATCATCCATAACGCCACCGACCGCCCAGACATCCTGCGCCGAGACGGCGGTCACATCCCAGAAATCATTGTTTTTGAGGCCAGGGGCGGGGCTGGGCACGACCTGCCAGGTGCTGCCGTCCCAGTGCTCGATCAGCGGACGGGTCCAGCCTTGCACACAGCAATAATAGCCCACCGCCCAGACATCATCGGGCGCGACCGCCGCCACACTCCGCAGGATATTGGTATTGGTAAAGACCGCCGGGCTGGGGACCAGGCTCCAGGTGGCCCCGTCCCAGTGCTCGATCAGTGCCTGCTCCGGACCCACAGACCCTTGATAATACCCAACGGCCCACACATCATTTGGGGCCACAGCGGTTACTCCCTCCAACAGGTTGGAGCGCGGAGCACCATCGGGGCTGGGGACCATGGTCCACGCTTGCCCATCCCAGTGCTCGGTTAGCGGGTGGCTCGTTTGATTGTTAGGGTTATAGGTGCCGACCGCCCACACATCCGTTGGGGCCACGGCAGCCACGCCAAAGAAATAATTCGTGGAGGTGCTGGGGTTCACGCTGGGGCTAAGTTGCCAGCCGCAGGTGGCGGTGGGACTGGGCGTGACCGCAGGCGGCGGTGCTGCCGGGACCGGCGGGGTTGCGGCGCGACTGGGCGTGCTCGTGATCAGTGCTCCCAGCCCCAGCAAGGCCAGCAGCCCCAGGAGCGCGAACCGGTAGATCTGGAGCATTACCGCGTCTCCTTGCGCCCCTCGCCGGATAGCGGAGCAGTGCGACCGGGGCGGCGTTCGTGCGTTACGTTTGTAGCGGGGTCGGCGGAGCCTATTATAGCATAGCGCCCGCCAACTTGCGTGCGCGGCCCAATGCGTTTGTACCATCCGTTGCCAGGGGAACCAGGATCCCGCTGCGAGCCGGGCCATCCTGCCTTGCCAAACCCCGGCCCGGTGTGGTATTCTAACCCGCGATGCGACTTTTATGGTCGGCGTCCCCCTGGTTTATTAGGTGGTACCATTAAAAACATTGTGGGTTACGAGGAGGTTGTGATTGAAAGGACTGATCCTGAGCGGGGGTAAAGGCACGCGCCTGCGCCCGATCACGTACACCAGCGCCAAGCAGTTGGTCCCGGTTGCCAACAAGCCGGTGTTGTTCTATGGCATCGAGTATATGGCCGAAGCGGGGATCACCGATATCGGCATTGTGGTGGGCGACACGCGGGAAGAGATCAAGGCGGCGGTAGGAAACGGCGACCGCTGGGGCGTGAAGATCACCTATATCCCCCAGGACGCCCCGCTGGGCCTGGCCCACGCGGTCAAGATCGCCGAGCCGTTCCTTCAGGATGACCGCTTTGTGATGTACCTGGGCGACAATATGATCGAGGGCGGCTTCGCCCCGTTCGCCCGCGAGTATATCGAAGGCGGCTACAACTGCGAGGTGCTGCTCAAGCGTGTCCCCAACCCGCAGCAATACGGCGTGGCCGTGGTTGAGGACGGCGTGGTCAAGCGCCTGGTCGAGAAGCCCCGCGAGCCGATCAGCAACCTGGCTCTGGTCGGTATCTATATGTTCGACCCGCACGTCTTCGAGGCGGTCAACAACATCAAGCCCTCCTGGCGCAACGAACTGGAGATCACCGACGCGATCCAGTACCTGCTCGACCACGGCTACAGCATCCACGCCCACGAACTGAGCGGCTGGTGGATCGACACCGGCAAGATGGAAGATATGCTCGAAGTCAACCGCCTGGTGCTGGACCGGCTGGAAGCGGCGGTCGAAGGCTATGTGGACACCGACTCGCGCATCTACGGCAAGGTGATCCTGGCGAAAACCGCCGAGGTGATCAACAGCGTGATCCGTGGCCCGGTGATTATTGGCGAGGACACCCGCATCGTCAACTCGTATATCGGCCCGTTCACGGCGATCCATTACGGCTGCACCATCACCAACAGCGAGATCGAACACAGCATCATCCTCGAAAACTCGCAATTGCTCGACCTGCCCGGTCGGCTGGAAGACAGCCTGATCGGGCGCAACGTCGAAATCGGGCGCAGCCCGATCAAACCGAAGGCCTATAAGATGATCCTGGGCGATCATAGCAAAGTGGGGGTGTTATAATGCAACGTCTACTCGTCACCGGCGGGGCCGGGTTCATCGGCAGCAACTACGCCCGGCTGGTGCTGGAGAAGCACCCCGACCTCTATGTCGTGGTCTACGACAAGATGACCTACGCGGGCAACATGGACAACCTCAAGGACCTGGAAGGCAACCCGCGCTATGCCTTCGTCCAGGGCGACATCGCCGACACCGCACGGGTGGAAGCCACCCTGCGCGAGCATCAGGTGGATACCATCGTCAATTTCGCGGCGGAAACCCATGTGGACCGCTCGATCCAGGAGCCGGGCAGCTTTATCCAGACCGATGTGTTCGGCACCTATGTGCTGCTGGAGGCAACCCGCAAGCTAGGCCTGGAGCGCATGTTGCAGGTCAGCACCGACGAAGTGTACGGCAGCGTGCCCGAAGGCTCCTCCACGGAGGGCGACAACTACGACCCGCGCAGCCCCTATTCGGCCAGCAAGGCAGGCGGCGAGTTGATGTGCCACGCCTACTGGGAGACGTATCACACCCCCGTGGTCATCACCCGTGGATCGAACAATTACGGCCCCTACCAGTACCCGGAGAAGCTGATCCCGCTGTTCATCACCAATGCCATCGAGGGCAAGCCGCTGCCGGTCTACGGCGACGGCCAGAATATCCGCGACTGGATCTATGTGCTGGACCACTGCGAGGGCATTGACGCGGTGTTGCATCATGGGGAACTGGGCGAGGCCTACAACGTCGGCGGCGGCAACGAGCACACCAACATGGAGATCACCTACCTGATCCTCGACCTGCTGGAACGCCCCCGCGACCTGATCACCTACGTGGCCGACCGCCCCGGCCACGACCGCCGCTATTCACTGGACACCAGCAAGGTCCGTGCGCTGGGCTGGGAGCCGCGCCACTCGTTCGAAGACGGAATGCGCGAGACGGTGCAGTGGTATCTGGCCCACCGCGACTGGTGGGAGCGGATCAAGTCGGGCGAATACGCCAAGTATTACGCCGAGATGTACGGCAGCCGGGCCGTGTTGTCCCATCACGGCTGATAATTTTAGATTTTGGAGAGCACGTCTCTGTCCAAAATCCAAAATCCAAAATCTAAAATCCCCCATGCTTGACATCCAGATCGCCGCCGCCAAGACGAATAAGTATGCCAGTCGGGAGAGCGGCGACACGGTCGAGGTGGTCGAGCGGCCCGGCGGCGGCTTCACGGCGCTGCTGGCCGACGGGCAGGGGAGTGGTCGGGCCTCCAAGACGATCAGCCAGATCGTGGCCGGGCAGGCGGTAGGCCTGCTGAAAACCGGGGTGCGCGATGGGGCAGTGGCCCGTGCCGCGCATGACTACCTGCTGATGCACCGCGGCGGCAAGGTGTCCGCCGAACTGACGCTTCTCTCGGTGGACCTCGCCAGCCGCACGGTCGTCCTCACCCGCAACGGCCACTGTCCGGCCTTCCTCCGCGACCCGGCTTCTGCCGAACCCCGCCTCCTCGCCGGGGAAGCTCCCGCCATCGGCATCTACCGCCACACCCGCCCGCAAGTCACCGAGTACCCACTGGAAGCGGGCCTTTGGGTGGTCGTCATCAGCGATGGTGTGCTGGACGCCGGGCAGCGCACGGGGCAGGGGTTCGACGTGCCGGGGGCCATCCGCGCCCTCTTTGCTGCGCCTATCCTGCCCCCCACCGCCGCTGCGCTGGCCGATGCCCTGCTCGCCGCCGCGCTGGCCGGCGACCAGGGCCGCCCGCAGGACGACATGAGCGTGCTGGTGCTGGCCGTGCTGGACGGCGGCGACGCGGCAGGGCCGCTGGTGCGCCGCCAGGCGCTACGGGTGCCGGTAGATTAGGACCGCTACCCTTCCTCTAATCCAGATAATCCGCCTTCTGAATCAATAGCTCGAGATCCATCGGCTCGCCACAATGAGGGCAGGGCACCACCCAGCGTGGCCCCTTCTTCGTCGCTGGCCCATGCGCGAACAGCGGAGGCGCGGGTGGTGGGGGCGGCGGCACTGGGCGGGTAGCGGCAGGCGGCC
>JBBSAN010000415.1:0-6402 GCA_038252265.1 Chloroflexia bacterium | reverse complement strand
TATAACGAGGTGCCGCGCGAAGAGTTCTATGACGAACTGAGCGATCTGCTGACCGCGCTGGCCGAATTGATTTACGACAACCCGAAGACGGCCCGGCAGACCAGCGAGGAACTGGGAAACGATTGGTTCTTCGCCGGGTGGGGCGGGGCCGAGGACCACTACCGGATCAGCCTGTGGCCCGCCTACCGCCCCTATATCGAGGGGCACGAGAGCGGCGAGATCGATGACGCCGAATACACCCAGATGTGCTGGCCGAACAGCGCCGGAATGCCGATCACGATCTACATCGGCGACGGCGACGCGATCATCGAACTGGCCGAAGATGAGAAAAGCACCGAGGAACTGGCCGCCAGTTTTGCCGAACTGGCCGGGATCGTACTGGTGGACGACTGGGATGAAGGCGACGACGAGGGTGAGGAGGACGGGGAAGCCGAATGAGCGATGAGTTCCTGACCCTGGCGACGGGCGGCGGAATCGCCCGCGTAACCCTCAACCGCCCCACCGTCCATAATGCCTTCAACGCCGCCCTGATCGAAGAATTGCGGGCCTGCTTCGCCGCGCTGGGCACCACGCCGGGCGTGCGGGCCGTCGTGCTGGCCGGGGCCGGGCCGAGCTTCTGCGCCGGGGCCGATGTCCAGTGGATGCAGCAGAGCCTGGATTACACCGAGGAGCAAAACCGCGAGGACGCCGGGCGACTCGCCACGATGCTCACCACGATCAACGAGTGCCCCGTGCCGGTGGTGGCGCGCGTTCACGGCGCGTGCCTGGGCGGCGGGGTCGGCCTCGCCGCCGTGGCCGACCTGGTGATCGCTGCCGACGATGTGCGCTTCGGGCTGACCGAGGTCAAGCTGGGGATCGTCCCGGCGGTGATCAGCCCATTTGTGCTGGCAAAAATCAACCACGGCGCGGCGCGTGCCCTGTTCCTCACCGGCGAGCGCTTCTCGGCCCAGCGCGCCTATGAGATCGGCCTCGCCACGACCGTGGTCTCGGCGGACGGGTTGGACGCCGCCGTGGACGCCGCGCTGGCCCAACTCCGCAGCAGCAGCCCGGCGGCCCTGCCCGTCGCCAAAGACCTCTGGCGGCGCGTGCCCGGCCTCCCACCTGCCGCCGCCTCTGATCTCACCTCCCGCACCATCGCCCGGATGCGCGTCAGCCCCGAAGGCCAGGAAGGGCTGCGGGCCTTTTTGGAGAAGCGCAAGCCCACCTGGAACCAGGACTGAGGACTGAGGACTGAGGACTGAGGACTGAGGACTGAGTTGATTATTCCGCAGCACTCGTCACTCAGCACTCGTCACTCAGCACTCAGCACTCTTCGCTCGTCACTCAGCACTCAGCACTCGTCACTCATCGCTCATCGCTCGTCTATGCCTACGATTCTGCACGCCGATCTGGACGCGTTCTACGCCTCGGTGGAACAGCGGGATAACCCGGCCCTGCGGGGGCTGCCGGTGGCGGTGGCGAACGGCAGCGCGCGGGGCGTAGTGGCCTCGGCCAGCTATGAGGCCCGCCGCTTCGGGGTGCGCTCGGCCATGCCGGTCACGCGGGCGCGGGCGCTCTGCCCCGACCTGATCGTGGTGCTGGCGAATCACCCGCTCTACCATGACGTGTCCAAGCAGATTCACGCTGTGTTCCGCCGGGTTACCCCGCTGATCGAGCCGATTGCGCTGGATGAGGCGTTCCTCGACGTGACCACCGCTGCCCCTACCATCGAAGCGGGGCTGGAGATGGCGCGGGGGATCAAGGCGGCGGTGCGCGAGGCGACCGGCCTGACGATCAGTGTCGGGGTTGCCACCGGCAAAATGGCGGCCAAAATCGCGTCGGGGCGGTCCAAGCCCGACGGGCTGCTGGCCGTGGACGCCGGGCTGGAAGCGCTGTTCCTCCAGGATCTCCCGGTGGGGGTGCTGTGGGGGATCGGGCCGAAGCGCCAGGCGGCGTTGGCCGCGCTCGACATCACCACTATCGGCGGGCTGGCGACCCTGGACGACGAGCACCTGCTGCCGCTATTCGGGCGCACCGGGCCGGAGATCCGCGATCTGGCCCAGGGAATCGATCCGCGCCCGGTGGTGCCCAACCGCGAGAGTAAATCAATCAGCAGCGAGACCACCTTCGAGGAGACCGTGCTCTCCACCGACGCGGGCACCGTGCTGGGCATCCTCAACGGGCTGGCTGCCGAGGTGGCCGCCAGCGTGGCCGCCGAACGGCTGCTGACCCGCTGCGTGGCGGTGAAGATCCGCACCGCCGACTGGCGCATCCACTCGCGCCAGCGCACCCTGCTCAGCGCCACCTGTGCCCCCGCCCTGATCGAGCGCGCCGCCTGGGCCGAGTTCCGCCGCTGGGAGCGCGAGCGCCAGGCTGCCGGGGGCCGGGGGTCTGCCCGGTTGGTCCTGCTGGGCGTGCGCGCCTCCGACCTCATCCACGCCGATGCCCCCCGCCAGTTGGGTCTCTTTGATCGCTTATACGGGTAGCATTCGTGCTACCGTTCTTCCCTTCCTCCGCTGCCCAGGTTGTGGAAAACTTTCCGCCTGAAAGCATTGACTCCGGGGGCAAACGGAGCTATACTGAAAGAGCTTCGGGGGTAATGGTCGCAAGATTGTTATTTCTGACGCAATGAGACCCTGGATGTTCCGCAAGGTTCGTCTAGGGTTTCTTTTTGCCTTTTTGCTGGCCTGCCCGTCCGCTTGACACCCCCCGCCCTTTCTGGTAAGGTACACCGTTGAATGGCCCCTAGCACCGGGGAGTGCGGTGGGGCCGACGTCTTGTATATGGGGTGGTAAACCGGTGAGTGGAGCGAACAAAGGGGATCCGGGAGGTGGGCGCGGGGGGAGTGCGCCGCGCCTGCCCGCCGACGGGCTGACGCTGGCGATCCAGCGCAGCGGGCGGCTGACCGATGATACGCTGGGGCTGCTGCATAGCGTGGGCCTGGCCTTTGAGAGCTATGGGCAACGGCTGTTCTCCAGTTGCCGCAACTTCCCCCTGTCACTCCTTTTTGGGCGCGATGACGACATCCCCGAGTATGTCGCCAGCGGCACGGTGGACCTGGGCATCGTCGGGCGCAACCTGATCCACGAAGAAGGGGTCGAAGATCAGGTCACGGAACTGGTGGCGCTCGGCTTCGGCTACTGCTCGCTGGTGCTAGCCGTGCCGAAGGACAGCGGCATTACCGGCCCCCAGCAACTGGCCGGGGCCAAAATCGCCACCTCATACCCCCATTCTGCGGAACGCTATTTCGCGGCCCTGGGCGTACCGGTCGATGTGGTCACCCTCAGCGGGTCGGTCGAAGTCGCCCCGGCACTGGGGCTGGCTGCTGCCGTGGTCGAGTTGACCGCCACCGGCAGCACCCTACTCCTCCACGACCTCCAGCCCATCCACACCATCCTCCAGTCCGAAGCCGTGCTGGTCGCCCACCATGCCGTGCTGGACGACCCGGCCAAGCGCGCCATTGTGGACCGGCTGCTGATGCGGATGAAGGCCGCACTGGACGCGCGCCGCTACAAGTACATTATGATGAACGCACCCCGCGCCGCCTTGCCCCTGATCCAGTCCATCACCCCCGGCCTGAAATCGCCCACGATTGTGCCCCTATCCGACCCGGAGTGGGTGGCGGTCCATACTGTGATCCGCGAGGATGATTTCTGGGACATTATCGAGCGCCTGCGCGAGGCCGGGGCGTCTGAAATCCTCGTCACCCCCATCGAGAAACTGCTCTTATGACCGATCTGCCCCTTCCCGTGCGCCTGACGGACCTGAGCGCCGCCGACCTGGACCGCATCATGCACCGCGCCCACGGCGCGTTTGAGGATGCATTGCCGCTGGTGAACGGCATTTTTGACGACGTGGCCCGGAGGGGCGATGCCGCCTTGCGCGAGTATACCGCCCGCTTTGACGGCGCGACCCTGGACGATCTCGCCGTCAGCGAAGCCGAGTTCACCGCCGCCCGCGACGAGGCCGACCCAGAAGTGCGGACGGCACTGCGCCGGGCCATCCGCAACGTGCGCGCCTTCCACCAGACGCATATCCAACTGGACCCACGCCTGGAAGTTGAGCCGGGCGTGATCGTCTGGCGCGAGTGGCGAGCCATTGAGCGGGTCGGGCTGTACGTGCCGGGGGGCAAGGCGGCCTACCCCTCGTCGGTGATCATGAACGTGGTGCCCGCGCAACTGGCCGGGTGCGCCGAGATCGTCATCTGCACCCCGCCCGACCGGGAAGGCCGGGTGACGCCCGCGATCCTGCTGGCGGCGGATCTACTGGGGATCCACCGGGTGTTCAAGCTGGGCGGGGCGCAGGCCATCGCCGCGCTGGCGCTGGGGACAGAAACGGTGCCCCAGGTCTATAAGCTGTTCGGGGCGGGCAACCGCTTTGTCACCGCCGCCAAGCTGGTCGCCAGCAACCGGGGTCTGGCTGCCATCGATCTGCCTGCCGGGCCGACCGAGGTGCTGATCCTGGCCGACGAGACCGCCCCCCCGGCCTTTGTCGCCGCCGACCTGATCGCCCAGTCCGAACACGCCGAGGACTCGGCCCCGGTGCTGATCACCACCAGCCCGACCCTGGCGGCTGCCGTGCGCACGGAGATCGCCCGCCAGCTTGCCGCGCTCCCGGCGCAGGCGCAAAGCAGCGTGCGCGGTTCCTTTGCCGACTATGGTCTGTTGGGCATCGCTGCCAATATGGACGAGGCGATTGCCTTCACTAACGCTTACGCGGCGGAACACCTGGGGATCATGACCGCCGACCCCCAGGCGATCCTGGCCCGGATCACCAACGCCGGGTCGGTCTTCCTCGGCCCCTACTCGGCGCAACCCGCCGGCGATTATGCCGTCGGCACCAACCATGTCCTACCCACCGGCGGCTATGCCCGCACCCACGGTCCGCTCTCGGTCGAAAGCTTTGGCCGCAAGCTCCAGATCCAGCAACTGAGCCGCCCCGGCCTCGCCGCCCTGCGCGAGACGGTCGGCACCCTGGCAACGAGCGAGCGGCTGTTGGGGCACCGAGCCGCCATTGAGGCGCGGTTCAACACAAACGAAATACACCACGAAGGACACGAAGAACACGAAGACGAAGCCTGATCCTTCGTGGCCTTCGTGTCCTTCGTGGTGAACAACAAACACTGATGACTGACGACTTACGACAACTGATGCGCCCCGATCTCGCTGATCTGGCGATGTACCACCCGGTGGGCCTGCCGCAAGATCTGGCCGACCGGCTGGGCGTGCCGGTGGAGCAGATCATCAAGCTGGACGCGAACGAGAACCCGTTCGGCGCGCCACCCGGCGTGGCCGAGGCGCTCGCCGCGTTTCCCGCGTTCCACCGCTACCCCGACCCGGCGGCGCGAGCCTTGCGCGCAGCGCTGGCGGCATACACGGGGGCGGACGCGGAACGGATCGTCGTCAGCAACGGCTCGGACGAATTGCTTGATCTAGTCTGCCGCCTGTTCCTCAGCCCCGGCAACCGGGTGATCACCTGTGAGCCGACGTTCGGCATGTATGCGGTCGCCGCCCGGCTGAACGAGGGGACGGTGATCGACGTGCCCCGCCGCGCCGACTTCACGGTGGACGTGGAACGGGTCTGCAACGAAGCCGCGACGGCCAGGCTCCTGTTCCTCTGCATCCCCAACAACCCAACCGGGACGACTCTGCCCGAAGCCGACCTGCGTCGGATCATCGCAGCAACCCGCCAGGGCGTGGTGGTCATTGATGAAGCCTACGCCGAGTACGCCAACACAAACTGCTTCCCCCTGGCGACCGAATACCCCAACCTGATCGTGCTGCGGACGTTGAGCAAGTTCTGCGGGCTGGCCGGGCTGCGGGTGGGCTACGGTGTCTGCCCGCTCGTAGTGGCCGATAAGCTGCACAGCATTCGCGCTCCCTACAATGTCAACGTGGCCGGGCAGATCGCCGGGGTGGCCGCGCTGGCGAACCGGGCCTGGCTGGCCGAAACGGTCGCCCTGGTCCAGGCCGAACACACCCGGCTCGCCCACGAACTGGCGGCGGTGCCCGGGCTAGACCCTTTGCCCAGCGACGCCAACTTTTTCCTCGTGCGCGTGGCCGGGGGGCGGGCCAGGGCGGTGTATGACGGATTGATGGCGCGGGGGATCATGATCCGCTATTTCAGCCGCCCCGACCTGCGCGACTACGTGCGGATCAGCGTGGGCACCCCCGAACAAAACACGGAGCTGCTGGCGGCACTCCATACGGTAATGAGGGAGCAGTAATGGAGCACAAGATCCGGGTGATGATCGTGGACGACTCGGTCGATGCACGCGAGAACACGGTCAAGCTGCTGAGCTTCGAGCCGGAAGTCGAGGTCGTAGACACAGCAGGCAATGGCCTTGAGTGTATCGAGAAAGCCCCGCTGGCCGCGCCGGATGTGCTGCTGATGGATGTCAACATGCCCGACATGGACGGCATC
>JBBSAN010000414.1:0-6403 GCA_038252265.1 Chloroflexia bacterium | reverse complement strand
GGTGAAGGGGAGCATGGTAAAGTTCATGGCAACACCTTTCTGTGGGGGATAGGGTACGAGATACCGCTATCGTACCGCAGAAAGGTGCTGTTTGCGAGGTCTACGGACTTTGCATCAGCCGTGGCAGGGCACTCAGCACGCAGGCATCACCGACCGGCACAGGCCGGTCGTGATCAATAAACGGTCGGACCGCCTCTGCGGTTGCGCGGTGGGTCTCGCCTCAGCGGTGGCGCTTGGACGACTTTTTAGATTTCGTGGCGGGCCGTTTGGGCGGTGCGGGCCGGGCGGCGGCGCGCCAGGCGGTGGGGAGCAGTTGCAGTTGGCGGCGAAGCAGCAGCGGGTGGTCCGGGTTGACCCTCTCCCACATATTGAGCCAGGATCGGGCCGCCTCGGGATGGCCTTCCGCCAGGCTTAACTCGATCAGCGCGTCACAGAAGGCGGCGAACTCGCCGTAGTGGAAGCGGCGGCGGGTCAGCAGCGGATCTAACAGCGTTTTCGCCTCGGCCACATCCCCCCGCAGCAGGGCCAGCCGCGCCAGGCTGATCGGCGCGAAGGCATAGTCGGGGTGCTGCTCGTGGATCTCGCGGAGCACGGCTTCGGCTTCGTCCGTCCGCCCTTGTTGTTCATAGGCGGTTGCCAGGTTGTTGAGCAGGTCGGGGGCATCCGGCTCAAGTGCCAGTGCCTGCTGAAGCAAGCGTTCGCCCTCGATGCTATCCCGCCGGTGCAGCGCCTCGACCGCCTCATCGGCCAACCGGTCGGCTTCGGGACCGTGCGACACGGTCGGCTCACTGTGGATATCGAAGCCCATCAGCAGCAGGTCGCGCCACTCCCCCTCGATCCACATCGTCACCAGCCCCGGCGGAAACACGCGGGCGTCGGCCACGACTCGCGCGGCCTGCATCCGTAGATCATCGGGGCCGCGCTGGCTCAGGGCGAAATCGCGCAGGGCGATCAGCAGATCCGGCGTGCGGGCATTCACCGCAATGTCCAGGGCAAAGCTCCGCCCCGCCACATCGCCCCGGTCGAACAGGATCGGGATGAGGTTCACCACTTCCGGGTGTTGGCGCAGGTAGCGCTTGGTGGCTTTCGTCATCGCGGCGGTGTCGTCTTCGTCTTTCGACAGCGCGGCGATCAATGGCTGGAGATCCTCGACCGATTTTTGGGTCAACCACTGGCGCAGATTGAACGGCCAGGGGGCATGACGGTGGCCCACCGGCTGGCGCAGGTCGGCCAGATTCCCCGCGACCTCTGCAAAATCGGGGGCCAGCTTGATCGCCCGCTGCCAGTGCCGCCGGGCCTCCGCGTCGCGGCCCAACCGCAGCGCCGCCACCGCCGCCAGATGATATAACAGCGGCTCCTCGAACGGCGGTTTCAGCAGCCCGGCGCGTTGCGCCCCGGCGAACGCTGCCAGCACGCCTTCGTCGTCGCCCAGGTAGGCCAGCGCCTCGGCTTGCTTGAGCCACCGATCCGGCGCATCGGAGGATACGGCCTTAAGCTGCTCGCCTATCTGCCAGGCCTCGTCGGTCCGCCCCAGCATACATAAATAGCGGGTGAGATTGGACAGTGCATGGTAATTGTCCGGCTGTGCGACCAGGACCCGCTCGGCGGTGGCGACGGCCTGATCGAGCCGCCCTTCGATCCAGTAGACCTGGCTCAGGTTGTTGAGCGCGGGCACGAAATCGGGCTTGCGCCGCAGCAGTTTGGCGGCCACCTTGTGCGCCTCGCTATAATTGCCCTCCTCGGTCAGCGTCTGTAACTCTTCGTGCAGGAGGCCGATCTCGAAGCCTTCTTCTCCCTCCAGCCCCAGCGGCGGTAGCAGGTCTTTGATCGCGGCTTCCACCCTGATTTGCAGTTGCGCCACTTTGCCGATCTGTTTGTGCTGCGGCCAGCGATCCATAAATTGCCGCAGGGTGTCCAGCGCATGGGCGGGATGCATCACCATCATGTCGGCTTCGGCCAGCGCCATCGCCACGTCCGCGTCATCGGGTGTCAAAGCCAGGAGGTCCTGGCATACCGCCTGGTAGTTGGCGAAGTCCTTTAGCTCGAAATAAACCACGCCCAGCGCGGTCAGCACTTCGACATTGTCGGGGTAGGCGTTACCGAGCGCTTCGAGTACCGGCAACGCCTGTGCCCAGCGCTTCCGCTGGATGTGTTTGTCTGCCTCTTCCAGCCCGGCCATGAGGAACAATTCGCGGGTGTCTGGCAGTGGGAGCAACTCGTCGGCATCGTGCTTCTTTCCTGGCATAATCACGCCTCCTTACCCCAATTATAACGTCTCTGGCCCCTCGACTCTAACGTGCCTCCTCCGGTTTTCAGTCGTCAGTCGTCAGTCGTCAGTCGTCAGTCGTCAGTCGTCAGTCGTCAGTCGTCAGCACTCAGTCCTCAGTCCTTCGTCGCCAACGTCAGGGCCAGGCGCACGGCGTCTTCGGCGGTGGCGGCTTCGTGGAACAGGGAGAGAGGATGATCGGGGTGGACCAGCGGCCACGTCTGGAGGCCGACCACCGGGCGGCCCACCTTAAGCGCCAGGGCGATCTCGGAGAGGGTGCCCGCTTCCCCGGCGATGGCGATCAGCACCTGTGCCCCGGCGGCCACGATCAGGTTGCGCCCATGCCCCAGCCCGGTCGGGATCGGGATCTGCACGTAGGGGTTGGCCTCGGCGGGGTCCAGGCCCGGTAGCAGGCCGACCGTCAGGCCGCCTGCCCGGCGTGCGCCCCGGCTCGCCGCTTCCATCACCCCGCCGCGCCCGCCGGTGATCACCACTGCCCCGGCCTGCGCCAGGCGATAGCCCACGTCCTCGGCCAGTGCGGCGATGGCCGCGTCGCACTGCCCCGCACCGGATACCGCCACTCGCAGCGGGCGGAGTAATGGTTTGTCATCGTTCATCTCAGCCCTCCTGTCGCCTCAGCGCGCGGCCCGGCCCGGCGACGGCGCAACGCGGCCCCCCCGATGACGCCCACCACCAGCAGGAGCGCAACGCCACTGACCAGCCCACCCAGCCAGACCGATAGCGGCTGGAAGGCGAACCGGATCGTATGCGTGCCCGCCGCCAGCGGCACGGCGCGCAGGATCGAGTAGGCGGTGTAGAGCGGGGCGGGCTGCCCGTCCACCGTCACCGTCCAGCCGGGGTAATTCACATCGCCCAGGACCAACCAGCCGGGGCGATCCATTTGCGCGGTCAGATCCACGCTCAGGTTGCGGTAGCCGGTGATCGTGGCTGTGCCGGGTGGTGTGGGATCACCCGGCGTGGTGGGGAAGTCCGCCGGAGGGGCTTGCTCCAGCAGCACGGCCCGCCGCGGATCGAAGCCGGGGGCGGCGAGGCGCGGTGGGATGGCCTCTGCCGCCAGCACCTCGGCCCCTCCGACGACGAAGGCGCGGGGTAGCGCGTCCCGGTTACGGTAGACCGCCACATCGCCGGTGTAGATCGGTTCCAGCCTGGCCGGGGGGGTCGGCAACGGCGACCAGGTGGTGACATAGACCACGTTGAGCAGGTCGGCCAGGGTGCTCGTGTAATTCTGCGGGCGGATCATCACATTGAAATAATTCGCCACCGTGCCCTGCCGCAGCGTCGGCTCTCCGGCTGCCCAGTACGCCTCGTAGCGGGCCAGATGCAGCGCGTCATAGCCCTGCACATCATGGAGTCCGTAGAGAAGCGCCTCGCTCGGTGGGAACATTGCGCCGGGGGCATCGGGAGCCATCATCCGTCCGCCGCCCGCGCCGTCGCGCATAGCGTCGGCGGCGGGAGCCTGCGGCTGGAGGGCGCTGGGGGGGGAGTAGGTGTTGTAGTCGGGGGCGTAGGTGAGCAGATCCACCCCGGTGAGGCCGAGCAGTCCCCCGGCCAGCACGGCCCGTCCCCAGCGGCGGCGGTCGCCCCGCAAGGCCAGCGTCGCCAGCCCCCATAGGAGCAGCCCCCCGGCGATCAGCGCGGCCTGGCGGAAGGCGTCGGTCTGCAAGGCGTAGAGCGCGGGGGTGGTGGCGCTCTGCGCGTGCCGGTCGGCCAGCAGGTAGATGATGCCTGCCCCGGCCAGGACCAGCGCCGCCCCGGTTCCGGCGGCTACGCCCACCCGCCGCCGGGCCAGATCCAGCCAGGTGTCGAACCCCAGCCCGGCCAGCGCCGCCACGCAGAACATGAACAGGTAGGCGATGCGCTGGGGGATGAGCGCCTGGAGGCCGGGCAATTGCTGGATCCGGTTGAACAGCGGCAGCCCCGCCGCCGCCGCGAATGCGGCCAGCCCCAGCGCCCCGATCAGCCACACCCGGCGTTCGCGCCGCCCCCCCAGCGCGATCAGCGCCAGCACCAGCGGGGCGAGGCCCACATACCAGCAGTTGTTGAAGACCAGCGGATTGCCGATCTGCCCGACCGAGTTGCCGAAAAGCTGCGGCACAAAGAGGTGGAGTTGGCGGGCCAGCAGGCGCAACGTTCGGGCCGGGTCATCGGGGCCGATTGGCCCCCCGACATCGCTAAACCGGGTGGAGAGGCGCGATAGTTCCACGAACGGGAAGAGCTGCACCGCCGCGAGGGCCGGTCCCCAGGCCAGGATCGCCGCCACCCGCGCTGCCTGCCCGGCCCAGGCCCGCCCGCCACCGGGGGTGGGGTGCCGCCACAAGATCCAGGCGGCATATCCCAGATGCGCAACCCCCCAGGCGGCCAGGAACATGGCGCTGTAAAGGAACCACTGGAGGTGCCCGGCCAGGGCGAGCACCCCGAACAGCCCGCCCGCCCCGGCGGCCCATCCCCACGAGCGCCGCCGCCAGGCGATTTCGGCAGCCGCCACCACCCACGGCAGCCAGGGGAAGATGTAGGCCTGGCCGGGATAGACCAGGAGCATGTAAAGCTGGCCGCACCCGGCGAAGGTCAGGCCCGCCAGCACACTGCCCGTGCGGCTGGTGCCCAGCACCCGCGCCAGCACATACATCCCCGCTCCCGCCAGCCACAGATGCACGATCTCGCCGACCTGGAGCGCCTGAGCCAGAGGCAACAGCCATAGCAGCCACATGACCGGGTAGTAGAGCTGGGTCTGGGGGTTGCCCTGGAACGGGTACCCGGCGAACACATCGGGGTTCCACAGCGGCCACTCGCCCTCGGCCAAACTGTGGCGGACGAACCCCTGCCAGGGCAGATAGATCAGCGCCGAGTCGGCCAGGTCGGGGTTGTGGACCGGTTGCGGGGCGGTCACGGCCTGCGGCCCCCATAGCGCCAGCGTATCCATCGCCACCGGCACCCCCCCCGCGAAGACCGGGGCAGCGACCGCGCAGGCGAACCCCAGCAGGGCCAGCAGGCAGAGGCCATCGGCCAGCCGGGCGCGGGACCGGGCGGCCTCTACCGGCGAAGAGCCAGACCCCAAAGGGACCTTTAGCCCGCCATTACCTGCTCTCATAGGAGGGCTTGTAACTCGCCCACCGACTGCCCCAGATCCTCGACCAGCCCGCGCAACCGCTGGATATACTTGCGGGTGAACGCCCGCACGGCATTGTCATCCATTCCGGACGTCGAGTCGAGTGCGCTGACCACGAGGCCGCGCGTTTGCAGGCGCTTTGGCTCGAAGTGGTCCACAAAATCGTGGAAGACATGATCGAGCGCGTTGAAGGTGTCCAAGAGCTTCGCCGCGCTCATATGGAGGGCCGGGTCGCTCTCATCGGTGCCTGCTGCCTCCAGCACGGCCCGCCAGCGCCCAAAGTCGGCCCGGTTGCCCTGTGCTTCGTAGAGATCAAACAGGGCCGAATAGGCCGCTTGGCGGGTGCTGGGGTCTTTGAGAAAGGGGACCAGGATCGCCTGATTCTTCGCCAGCAACTCGTTGACACAGGCCAGCAATTCCTCGGCGGTCTGCCGGACCTGGGGTAACCGGGGGTGGCCGGGGGGCGTGGGGGGCGCGACCGGAGGATTCGTCTCTGCGGCCAGCGCGTCCCGCAGCGCCGCGAGTTGCTCCCCGACCTGACTGTCGGCGGCGAAGGCCAGCGCATTGTCAATCAGCAGTCGCACGGGGGAGACCGCCTCGGCCTCGGCAGTTATCCAGCTATTGCACGCCTCGACAATAGCGGCGATATCCAGCGCCGGAGAGTCGGAGCGCGGTACGGTCTGGACCAGGCCGGGGGGCAGGTCGGCCAGTAAGCGATCCCGCCCGCCCGCCGTCGCGAAGACGCTGATGCTCAGGAGGGTGGCCTCCAGCGCCCGGCGGCGGGTCACATTCAGCAGGGGCATGGGTAATCTCCTCTGGCGTATATCCAGCGTGCTGTACGTCCGACCGGCTCCGCCGACGATCTCCGGCCCTAAACCGTGCCGCTATGATAGCAGGAAGCGTGGGGCTTGGCAAGCCGGTTCCGCTGAGATCCCGACATACCGATTTCTCCCGTTGTAGGAGAGGGGGGGGGGGGGGTGGGGGGGGGGGGGGTGTTTTTAGGCACGGGG
>JBBSAN010000413.1:0-6413 GCA_038252265.1 Chloroflexia bacterium | reverse complement strand
ATCTGGTCCCACCCCAGCCCCGGTCAGATTCCGCAACAACGGCAGCCATGCAGCGCGGTCCACCCTTGCCAGCTTTACACAGGCAGGGGCGTATCTCGTCCGAGCTACCATCACCGATGCGGGCGGCAGCAGCACCTACAGTGATGTGGCAGTGACCGTGCTGCCTAGTCAATCTCCGGTCTCCCCGGCTTTTATCGAGGGCATCGAGAATCCGGAACCCGGTGCAGTCGGCGCTAGCGCCAAGGCCCAGGGACGCGCGTTGCCGGTTCAGGTCTTGAATCGGACACACTTCTACCTGGATGTGCCATTGTCGGCGTCCCTGCCCACTCTGACATCGCTGAGCAGCACGGCTTCGACACGTATTGGCGCGATCACCTGGACGCCGACCCTGCTGACGGGGTCGACCAGCATCACTATACGTGCCCACGATGCGTTATTGTTTAAATCGGCTGGGGCTGGCAGCCTGCGCACAGATCAAGCGTGTGGAGCATTTGCCCCTGAGACGCAGGTAGAGGCAGGATCTTTGACGCCGCAGCGATTTGATCTCCCCGGCGACTACATCGTCTATGGTTTTGACGCTCAGGGTAATCGCGTTGGATCTGTGGCGGTCACGGTAGTTGGTGTGGATTTCAGCGGCCCAGTGGCCTGTGAAGTGGGCTTCACGCGGGGATTGGACGTTCTACTGGGCAATGGGACACACGCGACATTCGAAACTACGGATCCAGCAGCAGTCCAGGAGCGGGTGCTTTCTCAGGATGAAAAGACTGCTCGGCTTTCGCTCGCGTGCATGAAACGTGGCCCCTGTTCTTTGGTGGCTCGACTGGACGCACCGTCCCGTGCCATCGTGGCAACACAGGCGCTGGACCTTTTTGCTATCGAAATTCGCGGCAGGTCCGGTATCGTGGTCAATGTATCAAACCACATCGGCACTGATGGGCTGATCATGAGGCCATATGTCCCCGGATTGGATTACCATTTCCGCATGTTTGCTCACCAGGCTACCTTTACAGGCGGTGCAACTGACTTGTCGTTCCGCAGCAATGACATGGAAGTTTCTCAGGATCTGAATACCGGAGAAGTTATCGGAGTTAAAGCCTATGACATTGAACTAGCGCCCAGCGAAAACAGATTTTGCTACAGCGTTAATATTACACAGGCTGGACGCGACATTGAAGAAATTAATTATCAGACGGTCAATGGCACTACGTGCTCGCTGGATGTAACGAGGATCTACTTTGCCAAGGGAACACCAGCCACCAAGACTCTCACTATTAGCTGTGCTGAAAAGGGGGTGAATCATCACGGCCATCCTGTTGCAATCCTTGGAGCCAATGCACCCACAATAGACCCTGTTGGATATAAAGCGGTTTGTCCAGATCCTGTCGGGGTCAAAAACCCACCTATTGATATAAACCCTTCACCATCTGCGGTGACGGTTGCAGCTACGCCTGCGGGCAATTACACTGTTACCATCGATGGAACCCCTTTTGCGGATAAGGTGACTGTTGTGGGGGTAACCTACAACAAGGCTGAGGTTAGACCTGGAGTGCCTAACACGCATAACGCTTCCGTCACTGCAACTGTTACTCCATCCGATGTCACTGTTACTTTTGCAATCGATGTGACCACGCGTGCCACGGTGGCGCCTACCAGTGGTGCTGGTTCGGTGCCACTGGTTATCGACGGTCTGGTTCTCAGTGGCGCCGATAAGGACACGAAGTTGCAGGCTCTTCTGCCCGGTGTGGGAGAGATACTTCCAAGCCTGCCTGTGACAGTTATTGAGCCCAAGGATTACAGCGAAACTCCAGCCGTAACTGACAACACACCAGCTCTCAAGGCTGGAAGTGCTACTATTATTGAGTGGGTAAATAATGTCACGGTTTCAATAAAAGATAATTTTGGAATAGTGCTAGATGATAGTTGGAACGGAGTAACCGTAGAAGAAAATGTCAGAGGTGCGGGGTGGTCTGCGCTGGGAAATCTTGCTGGAGGGACGGTAACTGATCCTGTCCGGGTGGAGCGAGATTACGCCGCAGCGCCAAACCCCCCAGGTGGTGCTGCCTATGCTGCCTCTATTGTTGCCGGCACTCGCCCTGCGGGTGCACGGAATGCGGTGTCAAATGACCCGCAATCAATTAGGATTGTCGATGGTGGAACAGCTACTGTACTTGGTCCAGTGAATAATCGTGTTAATACCTTCGTTGGCTTAACAAGCACGTTCACCACTACAAATAGCCATTAGGAAGCACAATGCGAATATCATTGATGTTGTTGCTTACTGTGATTGTCGGATGTGGCCGACAGGGTCCCACCCCTGCGTCGGAGCCGGTCAGGAAATCGGCTGACGCAAAGATTGAAGAAACCCTCAGGGCGAGTCCGAAATCAGCGACTACGCCAGCCATGAATTCATGGGAATCTATGTCTGTTGATGAACAGCGGCAATCATTGCTTAATCTCAAGCCGGGCACAACTCGCCGAGAGGTAGAGCAAAACATTGAATTATATCGTAGCAGCAATCCATCTGCCCATAGCTCTTTTGAGCCAAACCTAAACATGCCTCGCACTGGGTTTGTTACTATACTTTATCCATTGGATAATCTGTATGCCGAAGTCGTCTATGAGACGAACGGTAACGACGGAGCGCCGCTGAAGGATGATGCGTTCGTGATGCATAGCATCTCCCTTGTATCCGCTGCGGGTAAATAAGGTCGCCTGATTTCCGTGCCTAGCCCCAAGCCGGCTTTTTTACTGGATGAGCATGCCAATCAGGATTTACTTTTTTTTAATATGTATGGGCACGGTTATCTGTGCTTCAGTTGTGGTAGCCTTAATGCATCGCCCGACGGCGATTAGTCCGAAGAAAGCGTACCGCGAGACTATTACGCCGCCTTCGCCGATCGCTGGCGCGCAGGTTTCTTCCGCTTCGGCGGCAATTTCGCAAGCAGGGCCTCAGGCCATTACGGCTAGTTTTTCACCTGCCTTGGCAAATTTTCTCGACAGCACTGCCAAAAATCGGGTGACGTCCGACATCAGCGAGCGAATCCCGATGGTCACGGACCCGGATCAAGTAGCGGCGGTGGTCGAAATGCTAAGAGACGCAACTGAAGATGACACCGTTCGCAATGAGGCCATGAACCTCTTGAGGCGATCCGGTTACGCCCGCTTGTCTGAATGCCTTCTTGAGGTTCTTGACCAACCAGGCGAACAGGCGCGCTTCCGCTCCTTCCTGGTCCAACATCTGGGACACGAGCTGGAAACGGTCATAGAAAGCAAAAGGGCATCAATTACTTCTCGGCTACGCAACGCCCTTGATGATACCCAAATTCCAGTTCGGCGGGAGGCATTAATGGCGCTCTGCGAGGTTGGGGATCCAATGGCCATGCGTATGGTCGACGGCGGTCTAATCGATCCACACTGCGGTGATATGCGGGATCTCATCATCAGATTGCAACTTGAGCGTGATCGTAGGGAATCAATCCCGGCAATCCGGGCACTCGCAAATGATCCCGATGAAGCGACCCGCATCGCAGCCATCCATGCCTTGGGAAGCTGGCGAGATGAAGCAAGTCGAGCGGTCCTTGAAGCAGCTGCCAAGATGAACCATGAGCGGACGAGCCGAGCTGCGATACTGGCCTTGCGCACACTTGATGGCAAGGCAGCCAACGCTTCGGTGAGGTAGCGTCTACATTATCGTCTTATATCTTGCGCATGATTGAACAGCGCCCTATGACTGAATAGGTCTGGAAACACCGAATGATTAAAAGGCGCTGTGGGAAACACTTTGGTTCCCAGGAGACCGGTTGTTTACAGTGCCTGGCCCTCTATGTTTCTGTGTTTTAACGACGTCGAGCGTCCGCACCAGGGGAAGGGCAACCTCCCACTGACTTCCAATGCTGGACAACCTGCGCAACAATCCGTCGCCGGGTTCAAGGCCAGCCAGATTCGCTGCGTGACCCGCTGCGGCGTCCGCCACTACGAGCGCACCGCCGCCTAAACTTGTTGGATCGACAGGGTCGGAAGCCACTGACGCAACGTCAGGTGGAAGGAGTAGGTGTGCCCACAGACAAAATGAACCACGGAAAACATGCCGAGTAGGCAGGTTCCTGGATGTCTGGTGGTGGTCAGGCGGCTTCACGGTGATGGATTCTGGTGGCTGGTCCGGGTTGTCGAGGCTCAGGCGGCGCGGGAAAATGAGGAAAAGTGTGGTGATGGTTTGTTGCGCAGTACGCCCAATTCGGACGGTCGGGTCGGGCCATGCGGGCCTCGACTATCGGCGTGGCTCATTGCTGCTGCTGCGATCGGCATGGAGGGCAAAGGGGGCCAGGCACCCCATCGATGGAACCACCAGTCTCTACCAGTCTTCCATCCATGCCCCGCCCCCGCCGAGAGCAGCTCGACCCCGCCTATCAATGTGCCGATCGTGCGCAGGCAGCCTGAGTCGATGGTGGTCCGGCTTCGCCTTTCGCGGATCCACCCCCTGGCTGTCGCCGGCCCCCACGCATGGGGCCTCACCGTGCCACGAACATGGCCCTGGGTGAACCATGGCGGCTGACTCGACTCCGACCAAGCCGCCGGTAGGGTTGCGGCCGATGATTCCCTGGGGCATCGCGACGTGGTGGCGCATGGTCGGCTGGTGGCTGACGGTCGGGTCCATCGTGTGGTGGCAGCGCAATCGTGCCGCCAGCGGCGGCGACCAGACGACGCGGTACGAATACGACTTCGCCGACCGCAAGACGCTGGAGGTGCTGCCCAGCCCGGACGGCGTGGCGCGCATCACGTCGTTCAGCTTCGATCGGGTGGGCAATCTGGTCGGCTCTACGGATCCGAAGGCGCAGCAGACCGTCCGTACCTATGATCGGGCGAACCGGCTGGTGGCCTCGTCCCACACGGGCGGGCTCAATCCTGAGAACCGGCGCTATGCCTACAGCCTGACCGGCAAGCCGCTGATCGTGCAGGATCGGGATGGCCTCAGCGCGTACACCTACGACACCCTCGACCGGGTGGTGCAGGAGGCTCGCGGCGATGGCAGCGCGACGGCTGCGGTGCTGTCCGGCTATGACGCCATCGGCAATCGCACCGAGGTGGTCTATGCTCAGACCAACCGCACGCTGCGCAGCACCTATGATCGGGCGAATCGGCTGCTGTCGATTTCTGATGCCGGTGCGGTGACCAGCTACGCCTACGATGCCAACGGCAACCGGCTGCGCTGCACCACGCCCAACGGCGTGGCGTCGACCTACACCTTCGATGCGTTGTCGCGCAATGTGACCGCGCTCACCCTGAGCCCGGCGGGCGGGGCGACGGTGGCGGCCTATACCTTCGCCTATGATCGGGTGGGCAACCGCCGCCAGGCGATTGAGATCCTGTCGCTGTTGGGGACGACGACCACGCTCTACCAGTATGACGACCAATACCGGCTGACCGAGGAGCGCAAAGAATCGCCGACGGTCCCCATGGTGGTGCGTGGCTGGCGCTATACCTACGACGAGGCCGGCAATCGCCTGACGCGCGAAAGCTACGGCACCGGCTCAGAGAACGTGGAGCAGCTCAGCTACGACGCGCTCAACCGTCTGCGCCGCCTGGTACGCACCGGCGGCGTGCCCCTGGACAACAGCTACGCCTACGACCTCAACGGCAATCAAGTCGGCCAGACCGCGCCGTCGGCAACATTCAGTTGGGATGTGCACAATCGCCTGGTGCAGATCCAGGAAGGGACCGCGATAGAAAACTTCGCCTACGACTACCGCACCCGCCGCGTCCGAGCAGAGCGAAACGGCCAAGCCACCACCTACCGCTACGACCAAGGCGACTGCTACCAGGAACTGACCGCCGGCGCCATCGCCGTAGAGTTCGTACGCGGCTCCGGCATGGGCGGCGGCATCGGCTCGATCCTCTACAGCGACCGCACCCGCAGCGCCGGCCCGGTCGAAACCTTCACCTACAACCCATCAGTCGGCCACACCGTAGCCATGACCAGCGCCACCGGCGCGGTGTTGAAGGCGGACCGCTACGAAGGCTTCGGGAACATTGTCGACACCGCTGGCAGTTCACTGAACAACCGCTTGGCGAACACCAAGGAGCGTTCGGCGACGCTGGGTCTCGATAATCATGGGTTCCGGTACTATAGTTCGGTGACGGGACGGTATATTAGTAGGGATCCGATTGGGTATGGGGATGGCTTAAATTGCTATACGTATGTCCACGGCAACCCCATCTCCCACATAGATCCACTAGGTTTGGCGGATAGCACGGGACAGCCAACACCCCCCAAGGCAAAAAAAGAAGATGCAACTAAGCCAAAGTATGACTTACCGGTTAATCCAGAGGGCAAAAGGGAGGTGGGAATTCGCATAGTGTTAAACAAGGATCCAGGTGGCTCAATGCCGACTAACCCCGGCGGGAAACCTAGCGAT
>JBBSAN010000412.1:0-6417 GCA_038252265.1 Chloroflexia bacterium | reverse complement strand
GCGGCGAGGGCCAGCGGTTGGGGATCGGCCCCCGTCGGCCCGGCCAGGTAGAGCCGCGTGAAGGGGACGCTCTGGCCGTCCAGCCCGCCAAATTGCCCCAGCAAGAGCCGCCCGCCCGCCCGGTCAATGTCCAGCACGCCCCAATTGGAGTCGGGCAGCGTGACCGGCGTAGGGGTGCCCGATCCCCAGCTCTGGTAGCCCAGCGTGCTGTTGACGTAGCCGCTGATGAATACCGGGAAATGGAAGCCTGCGGCGGCATTGTACCACCAGAACCCCGCCCGCCCCAGCACTACCCCCTCGTTGCTGGCGGTCAGCCCTGCGATCTCTGTGGTCCGCACGGTCCCCCCGGCCAGTTCCGCAATCCATAGGCGAGGGAAGCCGCGCGCGTTCTGATACCGGGGGTCGGACGTTTCGTAGACGATGCGGCCCGCAGCGGGATCACTCTCGACCACAAGACTGTTGCGGTCGCTGTTCGGGAGCCATACCGGGGCGACCGCACCGGGCACCCGCACATAGAGGCCCTCTCCGCTACCTTCCGCCTGCCGATAGATGACACCGGACAGGGCTGTGGTGGTCAGCGCCGTGGTGGCGGCGATCAGGCGCGGGGCCGCGTCGCGGTAGCCCGGCTCGATGGCGAGGGTGGTGCTGAGGGCGCGGGTGGCCCCCAGCCAGTCGGTGTGGGCGGCGGCAGCCTGCGCGGCGGCATAGGCGGCGTCGCGGCGGGCGACCTGGGTGGCGGCGGCCTCGGCGCGGTCGGGGGCGTTGCGGTAGGCTCCCAGCCCGCCGAAGGTGGCGGCGGCGGTGTCCCATTGTCGGCCATCCGCCGCTGCTGCGCCCGCCGCGTAGACCCGCGCCTGGTCTTCCTGGTGCCACCAATCGCCCGCCGCCCCCACCAGCACACCAACGACAAGCAGTAGCCCCAGCCAGAATTCGCGCCGCGCCGGGCGGTTCGGCTCGCGGGCCGGATCATCGGCTGGCTCGTATAGCGGCTGGTTGGGGGGTTGATCCATAGCGAGGCCGTGCCCGCGTCCGGCGGGCGGGGGAGCGGGGGTTATGCGCCGGGTAACGTCGCCGGGAAGGTCGTCGTGGCAAGGCCGATGGCCTGGTCGGCCATGCCATAATAGACATCGATCCGCCCATCGGGCTGGGCGACCACGCCGGTGGGGAAGACCACGTTCGAGACCACTCCGACCGTCTCGTCGGGGTCTTCGGGTGAGAGCACGGGTTGCGGCGATTGGTAGCGCACCCGCGCCGGGTCGGCCAGGTCGAGCACCAGCACCCCGGCGTGGTAGCGGCGGGCAGGGTCCTCGTCGGCCCGGCCCTCCACCCCATGATAGAACGTGACCCAGCCGTAGGGCGCGCGCAGCGGCGGGGTGCCGCCCCCGACCTTGAGGCTCTCCCACGGCAGGGTGGGCGGCAGCACCAGTTGGTGGTCGGTCCAGCTTTGGAGATCGGTGCTCCACGAGAGCCAGATGCTCTGGGGCAGGCCGGTGGCGGCGGGGAACATGGGCCGGTGGAGCATACAGTAGCGCCCGCCGATCCGTTCGGGGAAGAGGATCGCGTCTTTGTTGGGCACCGTTTGCATGTCCCAGGTGGTTGGCTGCTCGCCCACATCGAGGGTCAAAGGGCTGAAGTGGGCCAACCCCAACCGCTCCCAATGGACCAGATCGGCGGAGCGCGCCAGGGCGATGCGCGGCATAGTCACGCCGTCCACTGTGCCGTAGGCCGTGTAGGCCATGACGTAGCCGCCGTCCAGGGGCGTGATCCGGGGGTCTTCCACCCCGCCGCCCTGCCCGTCGGCCCAGACCTCGTAGGACGCTTCCGGCTCCAGTGCCACCCGGCCCAGGCGTTCGGTAGTGATGCGGTTGTCGGCGTCCAGGCGGCAGGTGGCGACGAGGATGCGCGAGTAGTTGGCCGGAGTGAGGGCGACCGCCCGGTAGAAGACATAGCTGATCCCGTCGCGGGCGATGGCGGCGGGGTTCAATACGCCACCTTGCTCGTAAGGCTGCGCCGGATCGGGGCGCAACACCACCCCGCGCCGCCGCAATTGAAACGGTTGCCCAGGATCACCGGTTGGGGGATTCAATTTCATACCTCAGTCCTCAGTCCTCAGTCCTCAGCCTTCGTGCCTGGCTCCGGCTCGTCACCGAGGCTGATTCTGCCGGGCGGGTCGTCATCGGGGCACCCGGCAGCGATCCATCCTTCGACAAAGGCCAGGTCTTCGGGTGGGACGGGCGGGCGGTGGGCAGGCATCCGGGGCCTCGGTCAGCAGCGGCATTTCGGCTACCACATACTTTGCCAGCGAGGCTTTGCTCAGCGGTTCCAGGCGAAAGTGGAACGGGTAGAGATTGCTGCGGAACGGGTAATCTTCACGCTCCAGGTTCAGCGGACCGCCGATCAGCCGGAGCAGGTTTTGCACCGTGATCATGTGGCCCATCTCTTCGCGGGCGATGCCCAGCAATGTAGATCGCCAGCGCCGGACGGCGGCTTGCTGGTCGGGCGGGGCCGTTTTGGCCGGTTTGAGCGAATAGGCGGCGTAGAGGTACTGGGTCAGCAGGGCGTGCTCGACCTCGGCGGCGGTGTGCAGCAGGAAAATGGCTTCGTCGCGCGGCGTCAGCGGCAGGCTGTGTTCCAGCGTTTCCGACTCGGCTCGCTCGCCGGGGCCGGGCGCGGCCCAGCGCACATGTTTGTCCAGGCGGTTCGATGGCATCCGCGATCACCTCGCAGGTAGCAATTAGAAATTAGAAGTCAGAAATCAGAAATTAGACGTAAGGGGTCGGGGGTCAGGGGTCAGCTTCGCCTATCGCCAAAGAACATCGGGTGAGCAGGGGCTACAAGCGATCCTGCCCTCTGCTGATCCCTGATCCCTGACCCCTGGCCTACGGGGTAGGCCCCAGCACCCGCGCTGTTTCGCGGGCGATCATGCGGTCTTCCTGGGTGTGGATGACCAGCACACGCACGGCGGCGGCGGGGGGGGCAATATCAGTATCGACCGCGCCGGCGGTGTTGCGCGCCGGGTCGAGCGTCACGCCCATGAACGCGAGCGGCGCACAGATCATGGCCCGCATTTCGACGGCGTGCTCCCCGATCCCGGCGGTGAAGACCAGCGCATCCAGTCCGCCCTACGCTGCCGCCATCGCCGCAATTCCGGCGCGCACGCGGGCGGCAAACATGACCAGCGCCAGCCCGGCCCGGACCTGCCCCGCCTGTGCCACCGACTCCAGCGCCCGCATGTCGGACGAAACGCCGGAGATGCCCAGCAGCCCCGACTGGTGATTCAGAATGCCGTCCAGCGCCTCGGCAGAGAGGCCGTGCTGCTGCTGGACGTAGAGGAGCAGGCCGGGGTCCACGGAGCCGGAGCGGGTGCCCATCATCAGCCCGTCGAGCGGGGTGAAGCCCATCGTCGTGTCTACCGAGTGGCCCCCGGCGATGGCCGCCAGCGAGCAGCCGTTACCCAGGTGGCAGGTCACCAGCCGCAGGTCGGCCAGGGGGCGGCCCAGCAAGGAGGCGGCCCGCCCGGCGCAGTAGGCGTGGCTGATGCCGTGGAAGCCGAAGCGGCGGATGCCCCAATCGCTGTACCAGGCGTAGGGCACGGGGTAGAGATAGGCGGCGGGGGCCAGGGTGGCGTGGAACGCGGTGTCGAACACGGCCACCTGGGGCACCTGGGGCAGGGCGCGTTGGGCCGCCTCGATCCCGGCCAGGGCGGGGGGGTTATGGAGGGGGGCCAACACTGCCAGCCGGGCGATCTCGGCCTGGACCGCCGCGTCAATCCGCACGCTCTGGCGGTAGGTCTCGCCCCCATGCACCACCCGGTGCCCCACCGCCCCGATCTCGGTTGGCGCGGCGATCAACGGCGGGTCGGTGCGCCCCAGCGCCGCCAGTACTTCGTCTACACCCGCCGCGCGCCGATCCGCCGGGACCGCCCAGGTCAGGTGCGCGTCGCCCTCGGCGCGGCGGGCCGTCAACCGGGCCTGGGCCGGGTTGCTGCCGTCGCTCCAGTCGATCATACCGTCGGCCTGTTCGGCTTCGTCGGCCCCGCTCACGTCGAACAGGCTAAACTTGAGGGTGCTGGACCCGGCGTTGAGCACCAGGATGTTCATCGGCGTGCTTTCTCCGCTACTGGTGATGGTCTGTGCCGCGCCCGGCAACGCGGGGCTATTATACCACAGCCGGAGTCACCCCGGCAGGCGGCGCGCAAAGGCCCCACCCGGCGGGACGGGTAGGGCCTTTGTGTTGAGTGATGAGTGCAGCTACTATGGTACCTGTGCCACCTCCTACATTTACGGGCGGGCTGGGACGATGCCTATCTCCTGCGGGTGCTATGTGGCTGATTTAGATGCGATTGCCCTGGTCGAGTTTATACAGGGCTTTATCCACGACTTTTCCACCGCCTCCCGCGTATGTCTGTAGCGGCCATCTCTGCCCTTGGCGGTATGTCCCGCAACTCCTAGGGTTAGCAGCGCCGAGCGAGCCATCTCATCAGCACTTATTTGACCTGCCAGAGTCGAACCGTGCTATCGTCGCTGCCTGAAGCCAACAGCCCTCCATCAGGACTCCAGGCAACACTACGCACGCTATTGGTGTGTCCAACAAGAACGCGTTGATCCCGCGGGTCGGCGAGTTGCACCACATGCATCGAATAATCCTGTCCAAGAAGGAACGAGGGTATAGAGTCGGTCGTCGAGTGCCCGCCAGCTGTGGCAAGTAACCGAATATCCGGGCTAAAGGCCATGCTCCATACGTCGCCAAACTGGCCAGGCAACTGCTTGTTCTTGGCGACATTATCCAGATCCCAGACCAAAATGCCACTGATATCGTAGTAGCTCGTAGCTATGGTTTCTGCGTCGGAAGAGAAAGCAGCCGCACTTAAGATATTGGATGTTGTGTTGCGGATTGGGCCAAACTCCGTACGCACTTCTTTCATATCCGGCAACCTCCATGTCCGCATTCCTTCATCTTGATTGCAGGCAGCAAGCGTACTACCGTCATTGCTAAACGCGACTGCCTGTATAGCCAACGAGCCTGGCCTATAGGAAGGGGGGCCATCAAGAGTCGTCAGCAGCCGTTTTTCGTTTACCAACCAAACACCTACTTGGCTGAAGCTGCTACCTGTAGCAAGTAATCTTCCATCTGGACTGAAGGCCGCTGTGAGCGCAGGGTAATTCTGACCTAACCGGGCATACTCGCTAGCGTCGCTGACCTGCCAAAGATATACGGGTGATTTGCCATCCTTCGTGCCAGACGCGAGTAACTTCCCATCAGGGCTGAATGCCAGTGAGGAAATGTCGCCAGTACCGCCGCCGAGAATGTGGACGACACTCCCATCGCGAACCTTGCGGAGTTCGATACGTCCTCCCTTCATGCCGATCCCTAGGAGTTCGCCGTTCGGGCTGAAAGCAACAATAGTAACTGGAGCAGCTACTGTCCATGAACGCAGGGGTAGCACACCCGATGAACTCACGTATATGTAAAATGCTCCCACTACGATGACCACAGCTATTGCTATGGCAACCGAAATCAAAGCAACTCGTTTTCTCCTGGTCATTCCTGTTGGAGCGCCGTTTGGGTGCAGGCTAGCAAAAGTTGTAGAGGGAACCTGACGCGTCCCTGAGGGTGAGCTACCTCTTGTTCATTAACCACGTCAAATACGAAATTTCTTGCGGACTTAAGCACATTTCCTTCTCAATCGCCTGTGGTAAATATTGGGTCGGTGCCAACACGTCTCCCCCTACTATACTCCAACCGGCACCCGCCTGCCAGCACCCTGGGCAAACAAAGGCCCCACCCGGCGGGACGGGTAGGGCCTTTGTGTTGAGTGATGAGTGCAGCGACTAGATCAATTGATCGATGGTGCTGATGATGGTCGAGTACATCGTGACGATGCGGTCTCCGACGAGGAGTAAGACGATGGAGATAGAAACCATAACCAAGACAAGAATGAGACCGTACTCGACCAACCCCTGCCCCTTGTGCCGAAGTGCGTTGAGCTTGCGCACCTGGCCCTCCTTCCTCCCCCAACTCAGGTACACTGCCGAAAAGCAGGCCCTGGAGCAAGCTCCTGCGCTGGTTCGACCAACGACATCCCGCAGAGTCGTAAGAATGGCTACTCTTATTATATGTTACGTCTGAATAGCATGTCAATAGCAAAACAGGCGGCTGGTGTAGAAATCAGAAATCAGTTTTTCCAGGTAAGAGTTGTAGCATGTACACGGTTTACAACCGCTGCATCCACTTCCGCGCGACCTTGTTCCCCCTGTGCAAATGTAACGAAATAGTGGGCGTCTGGTTCTCCGCCTTCTGATGGAGGGACGCCGGGCACACGGCTGTTGCAAAGTCGTTCGGTGCTGGCCGACCCCCGCTGTCATCCTGAGTGCAGCGAAGGATCTTCGTGGTGGTCCGTGGTGCCGAGGCCACAAT
>JBBSAN010000411.1:0-6420 GCA_038252265.1 Chloroflexia bacterium | reverse complement strand
GTCTATGCCCAGGGCACGGGGTTTGCGCGGATGACCGCCGTGTTTGATATTACCGGGCAGCCGGGCGGCACCGCAGGCCTCACCCTCAGCGGCATGGACTCGGAGGATCGGGGTAAAACGCCGCTGCGTATCCTGATCAACGATCAGCCGGTCTTCGAGGGGCCGGACCCGCTGCCGAACGACTTCAGCCCGAAGGCGGGCAGTTGGGGCCTCTATAGCTGGACCTTCGAGGCCACCCGCCTCCACCCAGGCCGCAACACGGTGACCCTCGAAAACCGAGCCGGATCGGGCCAGGTCGGGCAGCCCCCGTTCATCATGGTCGATTTCGCCCGCCTGGAGTGGGAAACGGAGCAGTAGGGCAGAGACGAGACGTGAGAAGTTAGAAATTAGAAATCAGAAATCAGCTTTTTCATGGTAAAATTGGCGTAAACCTTTGCTATGACCGATTCACGCCCCTCTAACTTCTGATCTCTGCCTTCTGATTTCTGATTTCTGCCTTCTGATTTCTCGTCTCTGGTGCCTGCTGCGGCTCTCATGTTATAATGACCGGGTGAGCGAGACAACGTTGGCCCAAGGCACCGATCCGGGCGACCCGGCCCAATCCACCCCCCGCCGCTCCCGGCGGCTCGGCTTCGCCCGGCGCGAGGAAGGCACCGCCGTGCCCGCCCAGGCGTTGGCGGTGGTGGCCTGCGTGGGCATCGGGCTGCTGGTCCTGCTGGTCGGGCTGGTCGCGGCGCAGCGGGTGGAGGCGATCCCGAACCCCTGGCACCCGACGCGGCTGCTGGTCTACCTGCTGCTGCTGGCCGGGCCAGGGGCACTCTTCTGGGCGGTGTGCCGGGCACTGCGGCTGGGCTTCTTCTGGCTGTTCGGCATGCTCAGTTGGGCCGCGCTGGGGGCGGTGCTCATCTTCGGCGCGGCCCCCGTGCGCACCGCCGCCGGACCGGGCGATTACGGCCTGGTGCTGGCCGCGCTGGGCCTGGCCCTCGTCGCCGGGTTCACGCCCCCCCTGTTCTGGCTTAACGCCCGCCTGCTGACCGCCCGCCTGGCCCGCCGCGACCTGCGTCGTCCCTTGCGCCAGGCGATCCTGCTGGCCCTCGGTGTGGTCGCCTGCGCCCTCATGCTCGCCTTCGGCGTGCTCAACTGGCTGAACCTCTTGCTCCTGTTCACTGTGCTGGCCCTGGCCGAGTTCTTTTTCCTCTCGCGGGGGTGACGAGGGGTCAGGGGTCAGGGGTCAGGAGCACCAGATGTGCCTTCTAGCGTTCATCCTGATGAAGGACGCAACTCAATGGCAGGACTGACCCTCATCTCAATCATCAGTATCGGGCTGGTGCTTGCCATAATAACTCTGCACATATTGGCCGCTGGCGTGACTGGGCTGCGGTTTTCAAGACCGACATCTCTACTCGTGTTGGTGATTCTCTCGCTGGTAACTTACGGAATCCTGTGGGCTGTGCAGATACCGGTTACCCTATGGGTCGGTTTTAGTCCGCCTTATGGCTGGACTGCCGAAAAAGAGGTACTCCGGCTGACATTCGGTATTCATTACCCATGGACCCTGATGGAGGTTTTGGGCGCGAATATCGGTTATGCTGTCTGCCAGAGCCTTGATCTGCCCTTGGGTGTAAGCCTGCTGTTTTTGTTGGGGCTAGCCCCGACACTGCTTGTAAAGCCAGCCATTGCCACAAGGTTGATCTAAAGAATTAGGCGCATGGTGGAGTCTATGTTAGAGGCAGCTACTACTCGGCTGGCGGCACCTGCTAGGGCTAGCGGGTCGGCTACTGGTCACTGGTCCCCGGCCATTCGCAACTCGCAACTCATAACTCGCAACTCGCAACCAGGAGAAACGTATGCCACAGGTGACATTAATCGGATTGGGCGCGGTGGGCAACTCGATCGGGCTGGCGCTGCGCCGCTATGCCGCCCAGCCGGAGAACAAAGCGCAACGCTTCACGGTAGTGGGGTATGATCCCGACCTCGACCGGCTGCAAATAGCCGGGCGCAAGATCGGCAGCATTGATCGGCCCGCCGGGGATCTCGCCGGGGCGGTGGCCGACGCGGCGTTCGTGATCATCTCCCAGCCGACGCGCCAGGTGCGCCAGACCCTGGCCGACATCGCGCCGCACCTGCCGCAGGGGGCCATCGTCAGCGACACGGCCAGCACCAAGCATATTGTCCTGCGCTGGGCGGCGGAACTGCTGCCGCCGGGGGTCAGCTTTGTCGGCGGCCACCCGCTGCCCAAACGGCTCCCGGTCAGCACCGGCGAGGCGGGCGCGGACGAAGAAACGCCCAGCGCCGATATGTTCAACGGCGGCCTCTACTGCATCCTGCCCCTGCCCAGCGCCAGCGAGGCGGCGGTCAACCAGGTGATCAGCCTGGCGACCCTGCTGGGGGCGCAGCCCTATTTTGTGGACCCGCTGGAGCATGATAGCTTCATGGCGGCGGTGATGCATATGCCCACGCTGCTGAGCGCGACGTTGATGCAGACGACCAGCGGGAGCGCGGTCTGGCGGGAGTTGGGGTCGCTGGCCGGGGGGCCGTTCCGCGACGTGAGCCGCATGGCCTCTGCCGACCCGGCGCAGTCCCGCGACGCGCTGATCGCCAACCGCGATTCGCTGCTCCACTGGCTCGACCGCTATATGGTCGATCTATCCGACCTGCGCGAAATGCTGGTGGATGTGACCAACACCGACCCGGAGATCGCGGCGGATGCCGAGCAGCGCCTGAGCGATGCGTTCGTCAAGGCGAACAAGGCGCGGGCCGACTGGCTGGCGGGCAGCGAGGGGCAATCGAACCTGGACGTGGAACTGCAACGCTCGCTCAAAGAGGCGGGCCAACGCCGCACCGGCCAGGCGCTCTTCGGCGGCTGGCTCTCTGGTCGCTTCGGCGGCCAGCAATCGCCCGACGAGGACCGCGACAAGCGCAAGTGAGTGCTGAGTGCTGAGTGCTGAGTGCTGAGGACTGAGTGCTGAGTGCTGAGTGCTGAGGATATAAAAATCGCACCTCGCACCTCGTACCTCGTACCTCAAACCTCGTCACCAACCCCAACCCCCCCGATCACGCCCGCAGCCGCCAGCGCGGCGATCTCGGCAGGGGGGAGGGCGAGCACTTCGGCCAGGAGGGCGGCGCTATGCTGGCCCAGCCGGGGCGGGGGGTAACGGATCGGCGGGGTGGCCCCGTTCAGGTGAAGGGGCGAGCCGATCAGGCGCAGGCGGCCTGCCGTGGGGTGATCGACGGTGCGGACCAGGTCCAGCGCCGCGATCTGGGGGCTGTCCAGCACCTCGGCCACCGTCTGCACCGGGCCGACCGGCACGCCCACCGCTTCCAGCGCCGCCACCCAATAGGCGACCGGGTGGGCCAGGAACCATTCGCCCAGCAGGGGCACCAGGGTCGCCCGGTGGGTCACCCGCGCCGGGTTGGTAGCGAAGCGCGGATCGGCGGCGAGGGCAGGGGCATCCAGCGCCCGGCAGAGAGCGGCGAACTGCTTGTCGTTGCCCACCGCCACCGCCAGCCAGCCATCGGCGGCGGCGAACGTCTGGTAGGGGACGATGTTGGGGTGGGCGTTGCCATAGCGCCGCGCCGGGCTGCCGGTGACCAGCACGTTCTGTCCGACGTTGATCAGCACCGCCAGCGCGGATTCCAGTAGCGACACCTCGATGTGTGTGCCCTGGCCGTGGGCCGTGCGCCCCAGCAGCGCGGCCAGAATGGCATTCGCCGCGAACAGTCCGGTCAGGATGTCCACGATCGCCACGCCCAGCTTGCTCGGCTCCCCGTCGGGCGGGCCGGTGATGCTCATCAGCCCCGACGCGGCCTGGGCCACGAAATCATAGCCCGGTTTGGCCGCGTCCGGCCCCGCCGGCCCATAGCCGGAAATGGTGCAGAAGACCAGGCCCGGTCTCGCCGCTGCCAGGGTGGCATAATCCAGTCCCCAGCTTTCCATCGTCCCCCGGCGGAAGTTCTCCACCAGCACATCGCTGGTGAGGGCCAGGCGGCGCAAGACTGTCCGGCCCGCCGCCGTCTTGAGGTCGAGGGCCAGGCTGCGCTTGTTGCGGTTGATCGACAGGTAGTAGGCGCTCTCGCCCCCGGCGTCGGGCGGCCCCCAGGCGCGGGTGTCGTCGCCGCCCTGGGGGTGCTCCACCTTGATCACGTCGGCCCCCAGGTCGCCCAGGATCATCGTGGCGTAGGGACCGGCCAGCACCCGTGAGCAGTCGAGCACGCGGAGGCCCGCCAGGGGCGCGGCGGGCGTGGCCGGGCTAGGGGACAATGGCCCAGTCGGCGGGGAGCTGGTAGTGATAGTAGCGCCCAGTGGGCTTGCCCTCTTTACGGAAGCGGCCCCGGTCCTCGCGCTTTACCTCCGCATAGGTGTTCTGCACCTGGATAATGCGCTTCTGGGGCAGGTTGAACAGCACCAGCCCGGCCTTGACCGGGATCAGGCTCACCTCGCGGGTGCGGGCGTCGCCCACGCGGAACACGGGGGTCTCGTGCTCGGGCCCGGCCTCCGGCTCCAGCGCCCGCCCGATCGCGGCGTAGTCGTCGGGCAGATTGTGCTCATCGAAGATCCGCAGCCCGCGCATCACCTGATCACGCATCTCCAGATCATAGCGGCTGGCTTCCTGGAGCAGGGCATCCAGCGTGGTGGGGGTGGTGGCGCACCCGGCGACCAGCGCCTTCAGCCAGGTACAGGGGCCGACAAAACTGACCGACCCTGCCGAGTCGATCACGGTGTAACGCATCACAAACATAGAAAACAGAATCCTTATCTAGCGATTTTTCCACGCAGAAAAGTGCCTGCCGGGGCAAGCACTTTTGATACGATAGGGCATTATACCATACTCGAAAAATGCATCATGTGATGGGGGGGAGGACGTAGTGGGATTGCAAAGTTGGCATTAATTTTGGATCAGCCTGGCTATCGAATACTAGCCATGAACGATCACAGCGGTGCGACTCAATTCCAGATAGCTATGATCCTCTAGCTCACGACTGATCTGAGGCAGGTAGGTGGTAAAGAGCAGCAGCAATTCAGCATTGGGGACATTGCCGGTAGAGATCAGTAGCAGTTTATAGGGTTGTCCGAACACCAGGAACGAATTCACAAAGTCCGCATCTTTAGTGATGACGACCCGCTGTTCACTTGCGGCCCAGGAGTTGATCTCCGCATCGGATGTCCGATTACCGTGCGGCAAATCTAATGTATGGATGGTATCGTGACCTGCCTGCCGCAAAAGCAACACTAACCGGCGCGGGAGTTGTGCATCTATCAGGAAGTTCACAAAGTGACGAGATTGAGGCGTTTTACTCGGCTGAGTTCGGCGGCAAAGCTGAGGGCCGCCAGAATATCCTCCCGCTCGAGATCCGGATAATCCGCGAGAATATCGTCGGTTGTCATCCCCGCGCTGAGGAGTTCCAGAATCGTTTCCACCGGGTAGCGCAACCCTCGAATACAAGGCTTTCCGTGACAGATCGCCGGATCAATGGTGATCCGCGCCAATAGTGGTTGCATAGGACCAGTATACCGCTCCTGAGCCTATGCGTCAATCGAGCAGCCGGGAGTCAGGACCGGGCGGGGGTGGAGCGCGGTCGCCGGAGTCGGGACGCGCTCCGGCAGCCAGAAGAGGGCGGGCATCCGGTGCGCGTAATGGAGCAGGGGTGGAGTGTCGGGCAGGGTGATACCCTGGGCCAGGGCCATCGTGTTGGTGGTGATGGTCGCGGCGGCGGGTTGCAACGGCCACGGATCGTGGTAGATGTCGCCGCGATGCAGACCGCCCCGCCCGTCTACCGTATAGAGCCGGTAGCGCTCGGTGAGCCAGTGCGCCCGGCTGCCCGGCGCACTGGGGCACGGGTCGCCGGTGGGGCCATAGCGCCCGGCGAAGACGGCGGGCGGGGCACCGGGTGTGGTGCGGCGGCTGGTGAATTGGACCTGATCGTCCTCTTCACTGAAATGCATCTGCGCCCGGACATAGGGCAGGTGATACCAGAGCTTCGCCAGTTCGATGCCCAGCCCATTGTCGGCATCGAGGCTGAGGAAGAAGATCGCCGGGCGGCCCTCGTCGCGGACGTAGGTGCGCACGTTGATTTCGGGGAAGGCCGACATCAGCGGCATCGGCGGGACGCCCCGCAGCCGGATGCCGCTGAGCCGGAAGAGGATCAGCCCCACCCAGGCCTGTCCATCGAAGGTGTCGAGCGTCAGCCCCGGCGGCAAATGGGGGCGCAGTATTTCGGGGGCGATGGGCCAATGGGCAAAGAGCAAGTTGTGCCAGGTCTGGGCCATGACCCACGGGCCGGGCGGGCGGGGGGCGGGTGACGGGCGGATGATCTGCTGCATGTTCATACGACTCTCTCCCTGAAAACTAGCCGAAATAAGTCGCTGCCAACGGGGTGATGATAGGTGAAGATAGGTGAAGATAGCTGTAGAGGATAGAG
>JBBSAN010000410.1:0-6421 GCA_038252265.1 Chloroflexia bacterium | reverse complement strand
GGCGGGGACAGGCATCATGAAATCCGCCTGATTCCCGCCGCACGATTTCGATTCGATTCGATTCGATTTTTCGATGAATGATTCGACGATGATCCACCTTATTTTGCTCGGTTATTGGTCTTGACAACGGGGAGCGTTATAGAGCTATCCCATTGACGATCACAAAAACGCGACGCTCACCTTCGCTTCGGGGATTTTCGGCAAGGACGACGAGCACCAGCAATTCAAGATCCTGGAGCTGCGACCCCAGGCCGGGACTTTTGCCGCCCAACCTATGCCAAGCACGCTGAACCATATCAAGCGCCTGGCCGCCGCCGGCGCGACCACCACCCGCCAGTTCGCGCTGGACTCCTGGACGATCAACAACAAAGCGATGGACCACACACGGGTGGATGCGGTGGTGAAAAAAGGCGACACGGAAATCTGGGAAGTCCAGAACCAGTCGCCGTTTTATCATCCGTTCCACATTCACGGCGTGCAGTTTCTGGTGCTGGCCCGCGACAACCAGGCGGCCCCGGCCTACGAGGCCGGGTGGAAAGATACGGTCATCGTGCATCCCGCCGAGACGGTGCGGCTGATCATGCAGTTCACCGACTACGCCGACCCGCACCTGCCCTATATGTTCCACTGTCACATTCTGGAGCACGAGGACAAGGGGATGATGGGCCAGTTCGTCGTCGTGGATAATCTGTCCGATCCAGTCAGTCTCCCGGCGACACTGGACGAACACCAGCAGCATTAACCGGACCAGATGCTGGCCGGCAGCCAGCGGAGTATTGAGAAGGCTGAGTCGGATCGCAGGGCTGAGGCTACGTCGGTCGGTGTGAGCCAATCCCTAAGTTGTCATCCTGAGCGCAGCGAAGGATCTTGTCGGCAGTCATGGGTGCTGAGGCAACGGCACGAATATTCGTCAACGATCAGGCGGCTCCAACAAGATCCTTCGCTGCGCTCAGGATGACAGCCTACAGGGGCCAGTCAACTCCAACTAACTCAGCCTCAGCCCTGACCCGAATCGGATTCCCTAATCCCGATTCGGGTCAGCCGTTTTTAAATCTGTCCCCGGCGCTGTGGACACCAGACGGTAGAACGTCTCGGCGCGGATCAGCACGTCGGGGGCATCGGGATAGGTGATCGTCTGGGCGAGGGCCAGGGCGGTGCCGTCAGCAGCGGCCCCGGTGCAGATGGTGGTGAGGGTCACCGTATCGCCGGGCCGCACCGAGCGCAGATAGGTGATCGTGGTGGTGGCGGGATCGAGCAGCAAGCCGGGAGCCGCCGGGTCGGCCAACGGGGTGCCCCAGGCACGCACCGCGTCGCCTGCCGCCTCTTCGAGCCAGTCGGCATAGACGGTGTTGTTGATATGGCCCATCGAGTCGGCTTCATAGCGCCAGGTGCGGCGGGTGCTGGTGTGGGGAGGCCGCGAGGCCGGGGGCAAGACGGGTGTCGCTGCCAGCAACCGCGACGCATCTGAGGGGGAGAACACCTCAACGATGGCCGGGTCCACCGAGCGCGGCTGCTGGCGAACCCGGTCTACGTAGACCCACTCGCCTTGTCCCCCGGCCACCGGCGTGCCGTCGGCGTGCCGGATCTCATACTCGCGCCAGGCTCGCACCCGCGCCAGTTTGCTGATCCAGGTGGTCAGGGTGAGAACCTCTCCATAAACGGCTTCGTCCAGGCGCTGCAACCGCATTTGCCGGATGACCCAGGCGCTCTGGTGCGTGGCATACCACTCCACCCCGAAGCCCGCCGCCGTCGAAGCCGCCGTAGCAAGCTGCTCCAGATAGCGCAACAGGCTGGCGGTCCGCAGCCGGTTCCAGGCGTCCAGGTCGGGGGTATGGACGCGCAGGGTCATGTGGTAGGGTTGATAGTCATGCATCCGCGCTGCGTGCTCCTGTGTAGTACCTGGGGATGACCTGCCGCCCGGTGGACGCGCTGATAAGGGGGGCACCATCTATATGCAACGGAGCACGGGGCGTGCCTGTTGCGGACATTTGTCCCCTAGCGGAAAGGACGAAACGCCCCTGCCCAACTCTTGACAACAGCAGGTCATTCATGCTATCGTAAAGCTCTGAGTGCCTGTTTCGGCAGGTGCGCGCTTTTGCCGTTTGGCCGGCCTCGAACCCGGCAGGGGCGAACGCGGCGTCGTTGAGCAACGCCGGGTCGCCGTGGGTACCCTGGAGCAACGGAGGGCCGAAGTAGTGTCGAACAAGCGCAAACGCCTGGTCGAGTTAACCTTCCCGAGTATCCTTGGCTATGAAAAGATTGCGATGGCAACGGTGGCGGCCTTTGCGCGACGGCACGGCATCGTCGGCGAGCGCGTCGAAGACCTCTGCACGGCAGTGTCCGAAGCGTGCTTGAACGCCATCGAATATGGCAACAAGGCCAAAGCGGATGTGCCGGTGACGTTGATCCTCACGGCGGACGGGCAACGCCTGATCGTGGAAGTACGCGATCAGGCGCTGGGGTCAACGAAGCCCCACATGGGCAGCCCGGTGGCCGATCTCAACCATCCGCCGCACGGGCCGCACGGCAATATGGGCTTGTTCTTGATTCACAGCTTGATGGATGAAGTCGCCATCACCTGCCAGCCGAATGTGACCCAGGTGCAGATGATGATGCGGCTCCCGCAAGCCATGCGGGCCTCGTAAGGACGCTGCCGCGATCCCGGGGCCACGCGGGCGGAACCGGGCGAACCAGGCGCGGCGATCCTCGCACTGAGAGAAAGGATCCGCCTGAATGTCTCAGGAATTAAAAGTCCACACCCGCCAGCAGGCCGGTATTACCCTGCTCGATCTGCACGGGGATGTGACGATGTTTGCCGAAACCGAGTTGACGCGGGCCTACCGGGCGGCGGTCGAGGCTGGCGCGACCGCCCTGGCGCTCAACTTCCAGAACACGGATTATATTAACAGCGCCGGAATTGCCATCATCATTAGCCTGCTGACCGAGGCGCGGGCCGCCGGGGTCGCCCTGGTCATCGCCGGACTGAACCCGCACTATCATAAGATTTTCCGCATGGTGGGGCTGACCCAGTATGCCGATATCTATGATACCGAGGCCGCAGCGGTGGATGCGTTAGCGATACGAAGCGGGGCGACATGATCACGCCCGTGCGGCCCCGGTGTGCGCCAACCTGGCGCTTCCCCAGCGCAGCGAGGATCTTTGATGAACGCTAACAAGCGGGTCATCCATCTGCACATCCCCAGCGAGCTGGGGTATGAAAAGGTGGCGATGGGGGCCGTGCGCAGTGTAGCGCAGGCGATGGGCTTCACTACCAACCGGATCGCCGACCTGCAAACGGCGGTATCGGAAGCCTGCACCAACGCGATGGAGCATGGCAACCGCCTGAACGCCGCGACGCGAGTCGAGGTGGTGCTGACCGTGGGCGACCGCAGCCTGGAAATTGATGTGAAAGACAAAGGGCAGAACCCTAAACCGTTCCATGAGGGGCAGCATCACGACATCAACAACCCCCCGACCGATGGACACGCGGGCCTGGGGATTTTCTTGATCAAGCACCTCGTTGATGAGGTGGAATTTTCGGCCAAGCCGCAAGGCGGCCAGGTCCGCATGGTCATCTATCTGGAACCCAAAAACGGGGACACCTTATGAGGGGGGTCACTCCACTGACACGACCGATCCCGACCCCAGAGAGAGACGCTGAGCATGAGCGATGAATTGCATACCGAAGTCCGCCAACTACCTCAGGCCTCGGTGATCGACCTGTCGGGTGATGTGACGAGCTTCGCCGACGCCCGGCTGCACACCAGTTTCAACGATGCCTCGGCCTTTGGCAAGACCCACATCATCCTGAACTTCGCCGGGGTGGACTATATCAACAGCGCCGGGATCGCCACGATCATCTCGATCCTGGCCGAGGCCCGCCAGCGCGCCCAGCAGTTGCTGATCGTCGGGTTGAACGATCACTACCGCAAGATCTTCCGCATGGTCGGCGTGGCCCGCTACGCCGAGATCTTCGAGAGCGAACAGGATGCACTGGAAAAGCTGAACGGGGCTTATTAGCGGCAGTACAGGTGGGGCGGATGCGGGCCGCCGCACCCGCCCCGGAAAAGATGATCCGTCCCGTCCCGGCCTATAGCACAGACCGGGGCGGGACGGATCGAAGACATGTTAGACAAAGGAGGGCTGACGCCGGGCGTCAGCCCTCCTTTCTGTTCGTAGCGGGCGCGGCATACCCACTGGCCGTTCTAGCTGCCTGATCAGCTTGGCTGAATTCTCACTTTTGATTGAACAATCATTTAACAAAGATGTTGGGAAGATAGATCCAAACTCCATTTATGGCCGTATGAATAGGGTGTAAGCAACTGGAACCCAGGACCGGCAGAGAAGTACCGGCGACCGGGGCCCAGGCACAACCGGGTCAACCAACCTGATGGAGGAAAAACAATGAAGCGTTCTTTTCGTGGTATGATGGGGCTGGCCCTCGCGGCCATCGTGGGGCTGCTGGGCATCGCGGCGCTGCCGCTGCGGGCCGGGGCCGCAGAGATGGCGCATGTGCGCGTGGTCCACGCCTCGCCGGATGCGCCTAACGTGGACGTGTGGGTAGACGGCAACAAAGCCTTGACCGATGTGGCGTTCAGCAAGTACAGCGACTATGTGGCCCTCCCGGCGGGGGCGCACAACTTCAAGGTGGTGGCGACCGGCACAACCGGCCCCGCCGTGATCGATGTCACCCCGACGCTGGACGCGGGCAAGTACTACACCGTGATCGCCGCCAACAAGCTGGCGAGCATCCAGCCGCTGCTGCTGGTGGATGACCTGGCGACGCCCGCAGCGGGCAAGTTCCATCTGCGGGTGGTCCATGCCTCGCCGGATGCCCCGGCGGTGGATGTCGCCGTGGCCGGTGGCCCGGTGCTGGTGAGCAACCTGGCCTTCCCCAAAAACACCGACTTCACCCCGGTGGACGCGGGCACCTACACCATCGAAGTGCGCCCGGCAGGCACGACCACCGCCGTGCTGACCCTCAAGGACGTGAAGTTTGACGCGGGCAAGCTCTACACGGTGATCGCCACCGGCCTGGTGAACGGCACGCCCGCCCTGAGCGCCATCGCCATCGCTGCCGACCCGGCCCCGGCAACGGACGGTTCGACCACTATGCCGGCAGCGATGCCGACCACCGGCGTGGCCGACCAGACGGGCCTGTGGCTGGTGCTGGGTGGGCTAATCCTGCTCGGCGCGGGCCTGACCGCCCGCCGCTTCTCCCTGCGCTAATCCGCTAACCGATCGGCTTTTGCGCCGGGGTTTACACCGTCAGTCGGTGTAGACCCCGGCCTTTTTGTGCAGTGCTGAGGGGGGAACGGATCGGTCCTGGGCGAAGCAATGTCCGGCAGGCAGGGATCAGGACGGGGCAGGAGGTCGCCCGTAGAGCGCCAGCGTCGTCGCGGCATGGGGCCGCCCGCTCGCCAGGAGGGTCGCCAGCAGGTGGTCCACATCGAAGGGGACGCGGCGGAACTCCAGGCGCAGCCGCCCGTCCTCCTCGGCGGTGAGGAGCGCGTACTCGGCCCACGGGTCCAGGCGGAAGCTCTCTTCGGGCAGGTTGCGGTCGTAGACCACACCCACGCTGCCGGGGTTGAAGAAGAAGGAATCGCCCAGGCGGCGGATCTGCTGCAAATGGGTGTGCCCGCCGGTCAGCACCGCCGGGGCAAACGGGTCGAGCATCCGCGCCACGTCGTCGTGCGGGGTTTCGGGGAAAATAAAATCGTTGAAGGAGTGGGGCGAGCCGTGGAAGCAGAGGAGGTCGCGGCCCGCCACCAGCGGCAGCGTGACGGTGGGCTGGAAGGCGCGGATGAAGGCGCGGTCTTCGTCGGAAAGCTGGGCGAGGGACCAGGCGCGGACGACCTCTTGCTCGGCGGTCATGGGTTCGTCGTCGGGCGCATCGCCGTTCAGCAGCCACTCGTCGGCGTTGCCCATCACCACCGGGCAGCCCAGGTCACGCAGGCGGGCCACCACCTGGGCCGGTTGCGACCCGCCCTGGATCGCGTCGCCCAAGCACACCATTGCATCGGTGGGCTGCTGCTGGAGATCGGCCAGCACCGCATCGAGGGCCACGCAATTCCCGTGCATGTCAGAAATGATGGCGATCCGCATAAACCTGGCTCCATGGGGGCAGAAAAGCTGGGGGGGCAAAACTCAGCCGCCGAAGACGTATTATGGTAACGGCCCTACCACAATATGTCTTCGGCGGTACAGGTTCTATTATAGTCAGGGGCCGTAGCAACGCGATTGCAGCCCCCCCGGCGCGCTGTTGCAAATGTGTTGCAGCCGCACGCAGGGTCAGGCGGCGGGCGGCGCGGCCACCGGCACGCTGAAGTAGAAGGCGGAGCCTGCCCCAGAGGTGTTTTCGACCCAGATCTGCACGCCGTGGTCCTCGACGATGACACGGGCGATGGTCAGGCCCAGGCCG
>JBBSAN010000409.1:0-6434 GCA_038252265.1 Chloroflexia bacterium | reverse complement strand
CGCCGCTGGCCGCGCTTTGCCGCCCGTCTCATTATTGCCCGGCACCATCCCCGCCCAGGCACACAGTTTCTCGGGACTCCCGAAGCGACTCATATCTGCGCCAATCTCAGCCACAATCGTAATCGCCGCGCGCCGATCCACGCCGGGGATCGTATCCAACTGCGGTATCAGATCTGCTAACGCCGGCAGGGCCGCCAACTCGTCATCAATCCGCGCGTCCAACTCGGCGATCTCGCTCTCGATAAACTGCAGATGACGCAGCAATTGCCCTAGCAGGAAGCGGTGGTGCGCGCGTACCTGGCCGGTCAAGGCGCGTTCTAACTCTCCGACCTTGCTGCGCATGCGCCCGCGCGCCAACTCCGCCAGCGCGACCGGATCAGTCGCTCCCGCCGCAATCGCGGCCAGCATGGCCTGAGCCGACTTGCCCTGGATGTCAGTCGCCACCGCCCCCAACTTGAGGTTCGCGTCCTCCAACACCTTCTGGATCCGATTGGCGGTGCGGCTGCGCTCATCCACCAGGCTTAAGCGATAGCGCACTAACTCGCGCAACTCACGCTGCGGGCGATCCGGGATGAAGCTGGGCTGCAGCAAGCCCGCCTCCAACAGTTGCGCCAGCCACTCACTGTCTTTGACATCGGTCTTGCGCCCCGGCACATTCTTGACGTGCTTGGCATTGACCAGCCAGACGGTGAACGCGTCTTCCAGCACGTTGTACACCGGCTGCCAGTACACCCCTGTACTCTCCATCACGACGTGGGTGGTGGCGGTTTCGGCCAACCAGTCCGCCAAGGCCCGGAGGTCCGCCAGCATGGTCGCGAACTTGCGGATCTCTTTATGCGCCTGCCCGGCAGCATCCCGATGCACCCGGCAGACCATTAGGAACTTCTTGTGGACATCGATGCCGGCGCAATTGGTGTATAGTTGGTCCATGCGATCCTCCCGCAGGTGAAAAGGCGTAAACCGCAGGGATCCGGGCCAGGCACCGAGGAAAGGAAGAGTCTCCTAAACGTGCTATCCAACGGATGCACAATTGAATGTACCTGGCGGTGCCCCGCGACAAGCTGCTTAACGAGCTCACAGCACCAGTGAAATGCGTCATACGACCCGTCCCCCTTCTGTTATAGTGCAAACCCGCGTGGAAGCCCAGTATTTTCATGAATGAATGTGCCGCCCCGGCGGCATCGCAGCTGCTTTGAAAATCCCACTCACGCGGCCACTTTGGGAGTCAGGGTCACTTGAAAGCCGAGTTGCTCGCCTTGCCGGATCAAGCGGTTGATGGTCGCTTCTGCATTGCGCTGCACCGTGGCCCCACCGACTTCGCGGTACGGCTCGCGCTTGCTCAACACATGGTAGATAGCGACCAGCAGGCGATGCGCCACCGCAATAATCGCCTTCTTCACTCCATGCCGCGCCACCAAGCGCCGGTAAACGGCGTGCAGCTGCGTCCCCACACGCTTCACCGCCGCATGCGCCGCCTGCACCAGCCCCCGGCGCAACCAGCGGTTGCCGTGCCCGATGCGGCTCGAGCGGCGTTTGCCCGCGCTTTCGTTATTCCCCGGGGCCACCTTGGCCCAACTCGCCAGGTGCGCGGCACTCGGGAAGCGGTCCATATCCGGCCCCACCTCGGCCAGCAGCATTTCGGCCAACTGGCGTCCCACCCCCGGCACTGTGTCGAGCAACTCCTGGGCGGCGGCCCAGGACAACGGCGTGGCGGAGGGCGGGTTGGGTTCCGGCGACGCGGGCGGCTCCGGCGCGGCCGGGGGGGGCTCCTCGGCCAGCGGGGGCTCCGCTGCCGGTGGGGCACCCGACGCGGGGGCCGTAATCAACTCCTGAATACGCGCACTATACGCCGCGATCTGCTCGTCGAAAAAGTCGATCTGCCCCAGGTGCTGCGCCAGCAGAAAGCGGTGATGCTCTCGCACGTGCCCCGCCAACGCTTGCTCCAGCGCCGCCCGCTTGGCCCGCAACCGCCCTTTCGCCAGGTCCGCCAATATGGCACTGTCCTCTTCGCCGCTCAGGATCGCGGCCAGCATGGCGCGCGCCGACACCCCGGTCACATCGGTCGCCACGGCGGTCAATTTCAGATTGGCCCACTCCAGCACTTTATGCAGCCGCCGGACCACGGCGGCGCGCTCCTGCACCAGGTTCGTGCGTTCGCGGGTCAAGTCGCGCAAGTCGCGCTGGGCCAGCGGTGGGATGAAGCTGGGCCGCACGAGCCCATGGCGCAACAGGTCGGCGATCCAGGCGGCATCGGCGACATCCGTTTTGCGGCCGGGCACGGCTTTGATGTGTTGGGCATTAACCACCCACACCTGGAAACTCGCCTCCAACAGGTTGTAGACCGGTTTCCAAAACTCCCCGGTACTCTCCATCGCGACATGCGTGATGCCCTGAGCAGTCAGCCAGTCGGCCAGGGCCAACAGATCGGCGGTCATGGTGCTGAAGGTGCGGGTCTCACTGAGCTTCTCCCCGTGGGACCCAGGGGTGAGGCAGCAGGCGACGACCGTCTTCTTGTGGACATCCAACCCGGCGCAATGAGTAAAAGTCACATCCATGGCAAGCCTCCTTGGCGTGGTTGGCGGCGGGGCAGATGCCATGACGGAGGAGAAACTGCTTTACGTGCTTGCCGGACGGCACCGGCTACCACAAGGTGTTGTGCCATGCAGCATCCAGAGCAGACTGACCTACAGGTTCGAAACACCACAGAAACGACGCCCTTGAGCCCCACCGTTAGAGGTAAGCATACCCGATTTTCATGCGGCGTTGTGCGGCCTGCCGCATGGACGGCTGCCCTGAAATACTCGAAATCAGGCAGCATTCGTGGTTGGGGCTAGGCTCACCGTGTACCCCAACCGTTCCATCTGGCGGACCAAACGGCGTACTTTCGCGTCGGGATTGCAGCGCTCAAAGTAATCCCCACCCAGCTCTTGATACGGCTCCCGCCGGGTGATCACATGATACGCGATGACGACTATCGAATGCGCCACGGCCACAATCGCCCGCTTGTCCCCCCGCCGCGCCGCGATGCGCCGATACTGCGTGGTCAAGTAGCTGTCTTTGGTTCGTACCGCCCCGCGGGCCGCTGCCACCAAGCCACTGCGCAGCCAGGGTGCGCCTTTCCGCGTTTTGCCCGACCGCCGCTTGCCCGCGCTTTCATGATTGCCTGGCGCCAAGCCCGCCCAGGCGGCCAGATGGCCCGCGCTGGGAAAGCGGCTCAGGTCCGGGCCGCTTTCGGCCAGCAGCATCTCCGCCGTTTCCCGTCCCACACCGGGGATCGTGTCCAGCGCACACGCCGCCGCAATTTGCGCGTCAAAGCGGGCGATGGTCTCGTCCAGTTGATCGATCTGCCGCAACAACTCGGCCAGCAGGAAGCGCTGGGGGTCGCACATGCGTCCACTCAGGGCGTGTTCGAGCGCCTCACGCTTCTTGCGCAGCTTGCCCTGGGCCAGATCGGCCAGGGCGACGGCATCCGTTTCCCCCGCCGCCAAGGCCGCGAGCATGGCGCGCCCCGACACACCCAAGACGTTGGCGGCGACATCGCCCAGTTTGATATTGGCCGTTTCCAACACTTTCTGTACGCGATTGCCCAGCGTCACCCGCATGCGCACGAAGTTGGTCCGTTCCCGCGTCAGATCGCGCAGGTCCCGTTGGGCCTGGGGCGGAATAAAGCTGGGTCGGACGAGACCATGGCGCAGCAGATCGGCCAACCATTCGCTGTCTTTGACATCCGTCTTACGGCCCGGCACATTCTTCACATGTTGGGCATTGAGCACCCACACGGCGAAGCTGCCTTCCAACAGGTTGAAAATCGGACGCCAGTACACCCCGGTACTCTCGAGCGCGACGTGAGTCAGTCCACCTTCGCTCAACCAATCGCTGAGCCGCAGCAATGCGGCGGTGGTGGTGCCAAAGGTGCGGGTTTCCCGCTGGAGAACCCCGGTAGGGCCGGGGATCAACCGACAGACCACGGCGGTTTGCTTATGACAATCCAAGCCGGCACAGCGCTCAAAGACAATGTTCATCGCCAACACCTCCCGGTAAGTAGTGGCGACCGGGGCGGGGGATACCCGATGGGTCAGAAACTGCCCTACGCGCTACCGGGGACCGGTGCAGCACATGGTGGTGCCTGCGGGTATCCGGGTCAGACTTTGCAACAGGCTCAGGGGCACCAAGTAGAGCGCGACCCCACGACCCGCTGCCGGTCGTAGCTATATTTTACCGTATTTCATCGCTGGTGGTGACACCAAGGTGTCATGGCTGGCTTTGCAGAAGAATGTACGCACGGTCAGCAGTACCCGCACAGTACACCCAGCCCAGGGCAAATCCGCCACCGTCCGCGTATAGGCGCTATGTACGTGGGTGGCAACTGTGGCACAGAGCGGGCAGCAGGCAGTGGGAGCAGTCGTGGTGAGCAAGAGAGTCAGACGCTGCGCATCCAGCGTGATCTGGTTCACACGTAGTCTAGAGAACGGCGGAATGAGGTGCGTCGCCGACCAGCGATCCATAACACCAGTTGTACCACATCCGGACTCTCTTCACCAAAAGCGCCGGAGAGCCAAGAATCGGGGCGCAGTACACACTGGCCTTTGTAGGAGGCCGCAGGGGTGGTCGTCATGGGCCCATTATACCCTGTCGCCGCAATCCCGCAATAGAGCGTTTCAAGCTGACAATACCATGTGCTCACTTGGAATACCGCGCTCTTTCTCGGTTCGCCTGTCCTCCGAGAGTGCGGCTTCCATAAGCTGCTCCTCTCGCATTGAACCAACGGCAACTACCTGCGGCCCTGAACCTGATGGCGTCGCCCGTAGTAAAGTGCTCAGCACCTGGTAGCCAGCACTAGCAAGCTAGCACTCCGCGAATGCGCCATTTGTTGCCCCTATGGTACTGCCTGCTTTCGGATGCCGCTCTGTTCCACCACCGCGGCATCTTGGTGTCGCGGCGGTCAGACTCGGGGCGCGACCGGCGGTTGGTTCCAGCAAGCACATCCGCCCAGCCTGACCTTTGGCCACCTGACGTTGGCCAAAGCGGCAGTTTCGACTGCAGACTGAACACTTGGTAAGGTCTGTCAGTCGAGGGTAGAGTTTGTCAGTGATCTGTCAGTGCTCATCATCCATAATCGAGCCATGGACAATGAGATACTCAATGATGCGCTCTGGGTCGCGATCAAGTCCTGGTTGCCTTGTGAGGATCCATCTTCTGGAGGTAGGCACCCGCACTACGATAACCGACAGATATTAGCTGGCGTGTTGTTCATACTCGTTCGGGGCCTCGCGTGGGAAGCTCTGCCACCGGAGAATGGGTGGGGTAGTGGCATGACGTGCTGGCGCCATTGGCGCGCCTGGCAGCAAAGCGGTGCCTGGGTTCCTATGCAGCAGATTCTAGAAAGCCATGGCGTTGTATTTGCCCCCCGTCCGCTGCCTGGGCGTCGGCGCCGTGACCTGTACAAGGACTCACCAGAACCACAACATCGGCAAGGAGCAGGATCGCTAAGAGCACCCGAAGAGCCAGAGAGCGTGCCGAGTTCGCCCTCGGCAGCTATGTTCAGTTCCTGGCTCAAATACCAACGCCGACAGCGGCATCTGACGCAACGCACCTTGGCGCAACAGGTAAACTGTGCCACTGTGACAATCCAGAGTATCGAGGCGGGGTACCGCAAGCCCTCGGTGCAGTTGGCGTGCAGCCTAGCCGCCGCGCTAGAGGTGCCCCCGGCACAACAGCCGATGTTCGTCGCGTGGGCACGTGGCACGACCGAGCGTCGAGAGATTGCCGGGGAGTTACCTTCGCTAGTGCGCGTGCCGGAGTTGAGGGAACACGTCTCGCATACCAGCTGTGGAGAGCCAGCTAGCGATCCGAGGATAGAAGAATATTGGACTATGGATCTACCAACGGAACAGATTGACCTACTGTAGCCGCACGCTGTGACTATCGTGTGCAGGGTATCTGCCCTCCTCGATACTGGGTTTGATTCCCCCTGCTTTTCAGCTTCGCAATACTCATAAGCCAACGCCTCGATGCCGAATACCCATAGGTTATCGTCGCAGAATACAGCCAGGAGTCTGATATGGGTGAATGCTTGTAGATCAGGCGGATACGCATGGCTATAGTTCCCTTTATGACTTCTAATGCTGGAGGTTCTGCGTCATTTCCTTATTAACCAATGGTGCTAGTTTTAAAGGGTAAACGCGGCAATGGAGAAGCGGACTTGCCGTGTTTCCGGCGTCTGGGCACTATCCCAACGCAACAACACGTTGAATACCGCCAGCGTATAGGCCAGCCGCGCTTCAAAGTAGCGCCATTTGCGATGACTGACCTTCTTGAAATGACAGACCGTGGTCAACATCGACAACATCGTCTCGACCAACATCCGCGCGTTCCATTCGCCGCGCCGACAGACCTTCATGTTCGGTGGGTCGCCTTTTGTGCCATGGAAGCCT
>JBBSAN010000408.1:0-6440 GCA_038252265.1 Chloroflexia bacterium | reverse complement strand
TGATCGAAGAGGCGCTGGCACGAGAGGCGGGGCAGCCGGTGGCGCTGGTGCAGGCGGCGAACATGCTGCTGGGCGACATCGGCACACTGGCGGTGCGGGTGCGCCACGGCCAGTTGGACGACGTGGCCCTGGCCCTGTTCCACCCGCTGAAGAGTATGCTCGCCAGCCCGACGACCACCGTGGACGAATTGCTGGCGGCAGCGCCCGACACCGACACCCTGTTCATCGAGGACAAGTATGATGGCGTGCGCGCCCAGGCCCACAAAGCCGGGGAGCGGGTCGAACTCTATTCGCGCACGCTCGACCCGGTGACCCACCGCTTCCCCGAAGTGGTGGACGCCCTGAACGCGGTGTCGCATGATTTCATCCTCGATGGCGAGGTGGTCGCCTTCGCCGCCGCTGCTGCCGATGGCGCGGGCCGCTGCCTGCCGTTCAGCGCGCTGCAAAAGCGGCTGGGGCGCAAGACGGTCAGCGCCGCCCTGCTGGCCGAGGTGCCGGTGGCCTACATGGCCTTCGATTTGCTCTATCTCGATGGGGTGTCGCAACTGGATCGGCCCCTGGTCGAACGGCGGGCGGCGCTGGAAGACCTGCTCCAACCGTGCCTGTCGGCCACGATCCGGCTGGGCGAACTGGTCCGCCTGCCGACCGCCACGCTGGCCGACCCAGCAGGGCAGGGCACGCTAGATACCCTCTTCACAGCGGCGCGGGAGCGCGGGAACGAGGGGCTGGTGGTCAAGCACCCGCAATCGGCCTACAACCCCGGCAAGCGCGGGCGGGCCTGGCTCAAAGTCAAGCGGGCGCTGGCGACGCTGGATGTGGTCGTCACCGCCGTCGAGTGGGGCCAGGGCAAGCGCCACCCGCTCTTGAGCGACTACACCTTCGCCGTGCGCGACGGGGACCGCCTGCTCAACCTGGGCAAAGCCTATTCCGGCCTGACCGATGCCGAACTGGCCGAATTGACCGCCTGGTTCGTGGCCCATACCGTGCACGACTTTCGCCGGGGCCGCACGGTTGAGCCGCTGATCGTGATCGAAGTGGCTTTCGACGCAATCCAGCCCAGCCCCCGGCACAAGAGCGGCTACGCCTTGCGCTTCCCGCGCATCATGCGGCTGCGCCCCGACAAACCGGTCAGCGAAATCAATACACTGGCTGATGTGCGGGCCATGGTGGGGGACGAGAAAGTAGCCGAGGAAACTTTCTGATTTCTCTTTTCTGATAACGTTCAATCGCGCTTTACATTCCCATTCCCTTGTAGTAGAATACTATTTGCCCCTGAACAGGGCGCGTGCAAAATCTTCAGGAGGGTCCATTTATGGAATAGCTTGTGCTTGGCCCCTGCACTATGGGGCGCACCCTGTCCTCGGTATTATCATAATCGAATAGAAAAGGAGAGTGGTTGGTGTGAAGCAACTGCCGACGTTGGCGCGGGCACAGCTGGCACCCCATGGCATTCCTCCCTGGCGCGACTGGTTGCACCTGCGGCAGACGCACCTGGCGAGCGAAGCGATCACGTTCAGCCTCTTTATGCGCTGGCTGGTCTTGCTGATCTCGCCCGTCCTCATCCTGTTCAACCCGCTGGGGCGGGTCGAAACAGTGAGCATTTTTGCTCTTGGGTTAGCCTATAATCTATTGCTCAGCCGGGCGGTGCAGGTCCACCGGCATCCTTCGCTGTTGCTCACGGCGCTGCTGGATGTCGGCTTGATCTCGGCCCTCGTCTTTTTCCGGGGCGGGCTGCGCAGTGATATCTATATCCTCTATACCGTCGTCCTCGTCTACCTGACGATGGCCTACTCCTGGCGGGGGACGGCGTTTGCCCTGCTGCTCAGCCTCTGTTGCTACTTCCCGGTCCTGGCCCAACTGAATACCACCGGCGCGCCGACCCTGGGGTTTCAGGATGGCGGGGTGGCGCTCTTACGGATGCTCTACCTGACCCTGGTCGGCCTGGGCGTGGGGGTCGTGGTCGGCCACTTTGAGCGGTCCAATACCACCCTCACCGCCACCCGCGCCCAACTGAGCGACCGGGTGCGGCGGCTGGAAGTGATCCAGCGGATCAGCCAGCGCCTCCAGACGCTCACCTCGGTCGAGGCGATTGGCGAAGCCGTTGCCACCGAAACCCGCGACCTGATCCCCTATGACAGTTGCCGCGTCCACATCTGGCATGAGGATAGCGATGGCGTGATCCTGCCGCTGATCGGCTTCTATGGCGACCTGCCCAACCGCGATCAGGTGCCCGCCGGGGCGATGGATCTGCGCCTGGGCGAGGGGATCATCGGCTGGGTGGCCCAGTACGGCGAGCCACTGCTCATCGGTGATGCCATGAGCGATACGCGGGCCAAGCATATCCCCGGCACGCCGCTCGTCTCCGAGTCGTTGCTGGCCGTGCCGTTGCGGATCGAGGCGCGGGTCAAAGGGGTCATCGCCATGGGCAAAGTCGGGGCCGCGCAGTTCCAGGAAGACGACAAGCAACTACTGGTCATCCTGGCGAACGCGGCGGCGGTGGCGCTGGAGAACGCCGAAACCCGGCTGTCGCTGGCCCGCCAGGCCCGCACCGATGCGGTCACCGGCCTGCCCCATCACGGCCCCTTCCAGGTGGATCTGGCGGCGGCGCTGGCAGCGGCGGACAGGAGCACGACCCCGGCAGCCCTCCTCCTGCTGGACCTCGACAATTTCCGCTCCTATAACGAGCGCCTCGGCGTGCAGGCGGGCGATGCCTGTTTGCGGCAGGTGGCGCGCCTGCTGGATCGCGTCGTCGTGGAGGCCGGAGGTATGGCCGCCCAGGCCGTTCTGGAAGCTGCGCCGGGCGCACCGCCCCCGGCAGCGGTCGCCTACCGCATCGGCGGCGACGAGTTTGCTCTGCTCCTCCAGGGGTCGCTGGCGACTGAACGGGCCGCGCAGCGTCTGGGGCGGCGGGCGGTAGAGGCTCTGGCCGACCTCAACAGTGCCGATCCCCTGGCGCAACTGACCGCGTCGGCGGGACTGGCCTTCTACCCTGCCGATGCCCCCACCCGGCAGGCGCTGGTCGATCTGGCCGACGCCGCGCTCTATCTAGTGCGCCAGGGCGGGGGCGACCGGCTGGGCCGGGCCGATGCCGTGGCCCGCGAGACGCTGACCCTGCGCCGCAACCTGGAAGACCTGGTGCGGACCAGCGTGGCCGAGTCGGGGTCGGACAGCGTGGTTGAATATCTGGTGGCGGAAACCTCGTCGTTGCAGCGGCAGTTGCGCCCGTCGGGACTGGCCGACCGGCTGACGATGGAAGCGTTGCGCGCCCTGGCCGCCGCCATTGATGCCAAAGACGATTATACCCGCGGGCACAGCGAGCGGGTCGCCGCCATCGCCGCCGAGATCGCCCGTGCTCTGGGCTGCACGGCGAACGAGGTGGAACGGATCAGCACCGGTGCCCGGATGCACGACATCGGCAAGATCGGGGTGCCCGACCACCTGCTGCGCGGCGGGCGGGCGCTGACCCCCAGCGAGAAACTCGAAATGGCCCGCCACCCCACTGTGGGAGCCGAAATCTTGCTGCCGATCCACACCCTGGCCGACGTGGTGCCGATCGTGCGCCACCACCACGAACGGGTGGACGGGCAGGGCTACCCTGCCGGGCTGCGGGGTGAGGCGATCCCGTTCGGGGCGCGCGTGCTGGCAGTGGCCGACGCGCTGGACGCGATGGTCAGTGAGCGCACCTACCGCCCCGGCATGACGGTGACCGAGGCCTTGGCCGAGTTGCGGCGGCATGTTGGCACACACTTCTGGGGGCCGGTGGTGGATGCGGCGTGCGTGCTCTATGGGCCGGGCGGCACCGGCGTCGCTCTGCACGGCCTGGCCGGTCCCCCGCCGCGCCTCTGGCACGAATCGCCGGCCAGCCCGGTCCCCACTGAACCGCCCTCGTCGGTTGGCTCGTCGCCGCACTGAGGATCAGGGGAAGGTGAGCCGGTAGATCGCGATCGGGTCGGACCCGGCGATGCGGTTGTCGGGGACAGGGAAGCGTTGCACCTCGGTCGCCCAGGGGAGGGGTTGCCCGTCGGGCCATAACCGGGGGTAGAAGAGGAGCAAGGAGACGTGCCGGGCCTGCAACGCCGCCGCCGTGGCCGCCCAGTCGCCATAGGTGCCTAGCAGCGCCGGAGTGGTCAGCCCGACAATGTCCACCGTGGGATGGCCGCCGAACAGCCGCACCGCCCCGATCGGCTCGGCGGCGACCGGCACCCCCGGCAGGGCATTCGCCGCCAGCCAGCGCGCCGGGCGCACATGCGCGTCCTCGATGTTCTGGACATAGAGGGCGTAGGTGCCCGCCGCCCACACCCGCAACTCCAGTAAGTGTGCCCCCAGCCCGATCAGGAGCAGGAGAGTGATCCCAGCGGCAAGGGAGTGGGCCGGAATTCGACCCCAGATCTTTTGCCCTCGCTCGACCCCCAGCGCGACCACGCCTCCGGCCAGCACCAGCAGGAGCGGATGCAGCGGCAGGATATAGCGATCCTCCTGCCCGAACCAGGGCAGGGTCGCCGCCATCGCCCCCAGGAAGGCGATCCCGGCCAGCGCCGTCAACCCGGCAGCCGAGGGCGTGACGGGCTGCTCACGCCCTCGGCTTCGCAACGCCAGGAGCAGCAGCCCCCCGCCCAGCACAGCAGCTCCCAGCAGGAGGAACGGGGCAACTTGCCCGGCGTTCGCCCACTCGACAAAAGGGCTGAGCAGCCGCGATCCCAGGCGCAGGCCGCCCACTTTGGCGTAGAAGCTGCTGGGCAACGGGCGGCCCGTGAACAGGCTGTAGAACCCCACCAGCGCCCCCAGCCCGCCCAGCACCGCCCCGGCGTACTGCATAACGTGCAGGGGCCGGACTCCGCCTGCCCGCCGCGCTGCCGCCCAGGCCAGCCAGATGGCCCCTGTCACCCCCAGCAGCGCCAGTTCGGGGCGTGCCCAGGGCAGGAGCGCCGCCAACACCAGGCTCCCCCGCAGCCGGGGACCCGCCCGCACCTCGCTTGCCAACCGGGCCAGCGCCCACGGCCCCAGCGCCAGCGAGAGCGGGATCTCTAACCCCGAAAATGTCCCCCAGATTGCTGTCCGGTCCAGCAGCAGGGCCAGCCCCACCGCCCCGCCTATCCAGGCTCCTCCGCGCCAGGGGCGGTAACATTCGCCCGCCAGCCGCGCCGTGCCCCAGGCGGCCAGCGCCAGGAGCAGGCCGCCCAGCGCATAGGCCGTCAGGGTTAGCCGCCCGGCCACAGCGGCCAGGGCCGGATCGCCCGTCTGCACGATCTGGGGGGCCAGGCCCCGCGCCAGGTCGGCCAGCGGCGCGGTCAGCGGGTCGATCGCCGCCAGGAGCAGGAACCAGCCCGCCCCGGTGACGCCGCCGCTCGGCTCGCCGGGGTTGTACTGGAGCCACTGCCCCTGCGTGGCGGCGCGGGCGTAGTTGCTGTAGATATAGGCGTCGTCAATGGGGAACGACCAGCTTCCGGTGCGGCCCAGCGCGGCGCGGGCACAGATCAGCCCTGCCGCCCCGGCCAGGCCCAGCAAGAGGAGGCCCGCGAACGCCACCCGGACGCGGCCTCCCGCCGGGCGCAACAGCAACCTTTGCATACAGGCGCGATTATAGGCTCCCCGGCGGGTGCCTGTCAACGTCGGTGTTATAGATGCGCAGAAGTTAGAACTCGAGTTTAGACAAAAAGCGGGGTGGTAAGCACGCCGCTGGTGCTTAATCAGGCGTGAGCTGGGCGGCGGCAGGCGACCGAGCCGATTTATCGAGGGTTTGGCGTGGGCCGCCATATGCGCTCCAAAGTCGCCATAAATGGCTGAAAAACCCTAGCGTAGCCGCACAGCACGCCCGGACGCGGGACCGTAGACCACTCTGACCGCCTCATTTTGTCTAAACTCGAGTTCAGAAGATACTGCCAGGATGCGGGTCGCAGACTCGGCGAGGTAATCTTGCTGTTCAAGCCTGACCCTATACTCCGCTGGCATACAGAACTGGTCATCCTTGCGGTTAGCCGCTGGGCAAATTCGGGACTTTCGGGTCGCCGGCGCAAGGCCGCGCTGATCACCCGAAATAGGGAATTCCACAGCGGGCAGCGTAAGGACGAGGAATGCGCGAGCCAGCGTCGAGGAGCGACGCGAAACTGTGAAGCGCAGAAGGCGCTTTTGTCACGGGTCTGTCACTTCAGTATACTTGGCTGGGCACTTTTTCGTGCTAGACTAGACTAGAGTTAGCGCTTGGGCTGCCCGCTGGAAGTAGCGCGTAAATAGCTTGTAACTGCGTTGCGTAATATGAGTCGGAAGCAACCGGGGCCAATGAAATGAGAGGAGATAACAATGCATGCCTTTCGCTCGTTTCTATGGGGGTTGCACAGAATCAGCAACCAGCTTGGTGTAGATATCTGGGGTGAAGCCCGCGAGTGCGATAAGGCGCCGCTGCCCCTCGGACAGGGATGTGAGATGCAACAAGTGTTGACCAT
>JBBSAN010000407.1:0-6470 GCA_038252265.1 Chloroflexia bacterium | reverse complement strand
CGGCTCCCCCCCGAGGCCCAGCACCAGGTTCTCACGGCGGTCCAGGAGACTCCCCCCCTCGCCGGGAAGATCAAGCGGATCGCGCGCGTGGTGCAGCGTAAGGGCTATACGGTGGCAGAGGCGCTGGATGAGGCTCGCGGCCCATGGGGTGAGATGGACGCCCCCGATGATGCCGCCGGGGGGTCTCCGGAGGCCAGCGACGCGGGCGCGGTGCGCGGCGAGGAGGCGGGCACCGCGCTCCCGATGGTCTCCGCCCAGATCCAATCCGATGTCACGGAGATCCTCAGTATGGGCAATCGGCTCGCGAGCCTGTTGGCCCGGATCCACCACGAAACGGGAGGGGGGGCGATCACGACCTTGCCCGCGCCGTGGGGAGCTTATGCGCGCACCGGCCTGACCCTGATCCGCCAGGCGCTCGGTCCTGATGATCCCGGATAAGCAGACCGGGGGCCGTCCCCGTTGGCGGCGGGGCGATTCGAGACAGGGGCCCATCGTACCGGGCAGGACCCCTGCTGCGACTGTTGCGCGCGGTTCCCGCCCGGTACGATGGGCCTGCTGGGGTGGCGCGCCGCCTCGCCGAGTGACTGCTGCGGCCCGGCGCTGTTCGTGATGCGAATGATGGGATGCGTAAAGGGAGGCAACCAGTGAGCTGTGAAGAGAATCGAAACCGGTATTTCACGGCGCAAGCCGCGCTGCTAGCGCCCGCGCTGGGTACCGATCCGGCGGGGGCCACCCAACTGCTGACCACCGTGTTTGAGCAGGGCCGGGGTCAATGGGCGGATCTGGGTCGGCCCGGCCCGACCGATCCCCGGCGGGTGGAGGCCGAGGCAGCGACCCGCGCCGTGTTCAGCGAGATCCAGCAGATGGGTTTGCGCCCGCCCGTACACTCCCCCAGTGGCCTACCCAAACCAGACGCGCAGTTTGGTTACCGCGAAGTGCGGACCACGCTGACCGCGGCCCGGGAAGGCCGCCCCTTACCGCCCCTGGCTCGGGGAGCCTTGGAGCAACAAGCGACGCGGCGACGGCTCAGTGCCGTCCAGCAAGATCGCTGTGGTCGCTATCGGTGCCGGATGTGCGGGCGCTATGCGAATCTGTCCGCCCATACCTGCCCGCGCACCGCCACCGCTGCCACGATGGGCCGCGCCTTGGAGCGCCGCCTGGGCGTGGCCCCGGCCGCATATACGACCCCGGACGGCCAGCTGCAGGGGCTGGAAGTGCTCCTGGACGCCGCCCGCCAGCCGGATGCCCACGGCCTGGTCGATCTGGTGCACGGCCTGACCGGCGAACGGGTCGAAGCCACCTTGGATGGGGTGTTAGTCGCGCTTCAGCAGGGCTATGTACCGACGGTGTGGCAGCCGCAGGCCCGCCCCGTTGAATTGAATGACGGCCGGATTGTGGCGGTGCTGAATGACCAGCACTTACGGCCTGCCGCGCTAGGCTCGGGAGGGGCGCTGCAGCAGGCAGCGGCGGCCTATGGGGTCGTGTTACCCCCGGGGGCGTCGGTCGTGCAGGCCGGGGCACCGGGGGCGGCACCCCCGGTGCCGGTAGGGTTCAACACCCACCCGACGACGGTCGATCCGCCGCCCCCGGGGACGAACGGGACCTACGATCTGGGCCGCTTTACCGGGAGTGAGTACCGTAAAGGGCAGGCCGGGGATCCGGTGCCGGTCGATGGGCAGATGTTAGCACTGAAAGCCCTCAGTCGGGATCCGGCGGATTGGTCGAGTGCCCGGGCTCATCATGGCGGTGGGTATCCCGATCCGCCCCAAGGCGGCGTGCGCGTCGGACGGACCCTGCCCGAAGCGATGAGTTTGCTGCGCACCGGCGTGATTACGGAGGATCCGGCGACCGGGCTGATCGAAGTCTACGACACCTATCCCAGTGGGCCACTGCTGGGGCAGGCCCGCCGCCTGCGGGGGGTTTATGATCCCGCGATCCAGACGGCAGGCGATACGGATGGGCAGCCGAACGCGTCGCCCGATCAAATGGCGGCGGTGCTGGCTTATTATGATCGGCACGCGGACCTGGCGAACCCCTATCAGGCGGCGTGGCACCGGGACCTGGCCGCCTACCGCGCCGGCACCGGTCGCCCCCTGCAAGCGGCGGATAGCGGCTATCTGGTCCTCCGCCACGAATTCGAAGGCGGGGAGCAGTATACACTGGGGGGCCAGGTTCAGACGCGCCGCTGCCCCCACTGCGGCCAGCCCGCAGGCAGCCAGCATGTGTGCGATCAGGCACCGGCTCCGCTGCCCCCGATCAGCGGGGCTCCAATGGGGCCCCCCGCTGCGGCGGAGGGTCCGGCCGGGTCGGCGCTGGAGCCGGGGGGCGCGGTCGCCCTGGAAGGCGCGGAGCGTCCCCCCCACGAGACCGGACGGACCGACGAACCGGGGGACACCCTGACCGAGAAGGACCGCCCGCCCGCCGTGGGGCCGGATCCGGCCGTCACGCAAGCGCTGCTGCAGGTGAGTGAACAGATCGGGCAACTGACGCAGCTCCAGCAACACGTGCTGCGCCGGCGCCGGCGTCCGAAGGCGGCGGACGCCGCCCCGGCCGCCCCAATCGATGCCGTCCCGCCGACCGGGGCGCTGGATCGGGTGGCGGCCGCGTTTGAGCGGCTGGTGACCCGCTTAGAAGCGCTGCCCGGGATGGAGACGGGGATGGGGACGGTGGCCGCGCCACCCGCTCCCCGCCCCGCGGCTGCCGCCGGGCTTTCTGTCGCGAATGCGGGGTCCCCGCGCCCCGTCACGCCCCGCCCACCGCGCCGTCCGCCGGATGATCCGGATCGCCAGCCGGTGGAGCATATCTATGCCCGGATCGAGCCGCCAGGTCCCTCCGACCCGTACCTGCGGGCGCTCCCGACGGAATTGGGCGGACAACTCACCGAGCCGATCCCGTTCTATTATCAGGACGTCGATCCGTCGTTCGACGTCAATGCCCAGAATGAGCCAGCGCTCGCCCGGGTCGCCAGCTTCCTGCGCGCGGCCTGGACCCCCGGCACCCACCCCCGGGGCGCGCAAGGGCGCTCCTTTCTCTTCTACGGGCCGCCCGGCACCGGCAAAAACAGCGCGGCGCGCCAGATCGCGGCGGCGCTGGCCCTCCCCTATCGGGAGTTCACGGTGAACGAGAAGACCCGCTTACAAGACCTGATCGGCTCGGTCGAATTGACCGAGGGCCCGCAGGGCGGCACGGTGAGCCGCGCGCGGTTGGGTCCCCTGGGCCTGGCGCTGGCGACCGGCCAGGTGGTCTGCCTGAACGAGTTACAGAAACTCGGGAAGAACAGTCAGAGTATCTTGCAGCCGATCCTGGAAGACGGCTACATTGAGATCGACGGGGGGTCGGAAGTGGGTCCCTTCCAGATTCCGGTCCATCCGAACACGGTGTTTATTGCCACGATGAACCAGGGGGTCGAAGGGGGCGTGGATCGGCCGGAGGCCGCACCGCTGGCCCGGATGATCCCGTGTCGGATCGATGAGCCGGGAGTTCACGAAGAAGCGCGGCGGGTTCTCGGCAACTTGCGCGCGTTGTACGGACAGGCCCCCGACGATACCGGGGCCACCGCCAAAGAAGCTCGGCGCCAGGAAATCCTGGCCCGCAACTACCAGAATCGCCCGGTCCAGGTGACGCTGGAAGATGTCGAGGCGGCGACGGGGTTCTTCCGGGCCGTGCGCCAATTAGCCGCCGATCGCGCGATCGGCCGGAGGTCGCCGAGTGTGGTCGCCCCGGGCGGGCGCGAACTGGAGCGCTTTGTGCATACGCTGGCGGTCACGGACGATCTGGAGGCCGCTCTCGGCCAGCTCGATATCTACTGCGACTCCGGACCGACGCATAAAGAGCAGTGGGAGTTGATCCAGGCACAAGCCACGTTGTTCTACGGGGCCGATGGGCGGGCCCGGAGTCGTCCGACCCCGGTGCAGGTCTAAGCCCGGTTCCACGGGCCACCACACCGCGGCGATCAGGAGGGGGACGATGTCCTGCGAGGAGAATCGAGGCCGGTATTTGACCGCCGTCTGCGGTAGTGATCCGTCCGGCCAGGCCCAGGCGGCGGAACTGGAGCGCGTGTTTCAACGCTCCCGCGGGGGGCCAGCCGATGCGTTGGAAGCCGCGGACAACGAGGCCAAGACGCGCTTGCTCTTTGCCCAGTTTCGTCGGTGTGATCCGCCGTTGCGCCCGCCCACGCATAGCGCCGACGGTCTGCCGAAGCGCGACGCGCAACGGGGGTATGCCCGGCTCTACGATCGGATGGCGGCCCTGGCCGGCCAGAGTCGCCTGGGCCGCTGTCCCGACTGTGGCCAGTTTGGGAGCGTGCCGGGCCATCCGACCTGCACCAAGGGCGTACCGCGCGCCGCCGGACCTCCCACCACAGCGCGGCTAGCGGAGGGCACCGCGGTCGACGAGGGTGGCCCCGAGGCGACCGGGGGTCCGGCCGACCCCCGGGCCGCCGGGGGCGGCGCGCCCTGGCAGGTCGTCTTGCCGGCGCGACACCCCCCCGCCCCGCCGCCGGGGCGCTATGACGCCCAGGGGTTTAATGCCCGCAGCTTCAATGTCCAGGGATTTAATGCCCGGGGCCGCGATCGGGAAGGGTATGATAGCGCGGGATTCGACGCGGCGGGCGTCAACCGTTGGGGCTTTAATCGCGCCGGGCACGATCGGCAAGGGCGTGATTGGCTGGGGTTCGGGCCCGATGGCTATAATGAGGAAGGGTTGGATCAGTGCGGCTACACGCGCTGTGGGCGCGATACGGCCGGGCGCGACAAGCAGGGGTATGATCGCCACGGGTATAACCCCCGCGGCTATAACCGGCAGGGATACGATGCCCAGGGCCACGATGCCTATGGCTTCACCGCGGCCGGCATCGGGCCGGATGGCCGGAACATCCGGGGGTATGATGTCCACGGACGCGATGCGGATGGCTACGATGAAAACGGGCTCGATAGCCACGGGCGTGGGCGGGATGGCTACACCCTGACCGGGCAGGATGCCGGGGGCCGGCTCCATCCGCAACTGGTGCCGGATGCCGACGGCTGTTATGGGGATCACCTGGACGCGCAGGGCTACGACCGTGCGGGGTACAACGCGGCGGGCCGCGACCGCTGGGGGTTTAACCAGACCGGCTTTAATGCGTGGGGCTGGGACCGCGCGGGCCGGACCATGAACGGCATCGGGCGAGATGGGACCGATCCGCAGGGCTATAATGACCAGGGCTATGATGCGCAGGGTCGGGATCGGCTGGGCTATGATGCGCAGGGCCTGGACGCGACCGGCTACTCCGTCACGGGCTACGACGGCAACGGCTACGACGCGCAGGGGCTGGACCGCTGGGGCCGGAATCGCCACAACGTCCAGGTGGCCGGGGGCCGCACCTACAAAACCAGCCCCTACAACCGGGCCGGTTACGATAAGCAGGGCTTTGACCGCTGGGGATTCCACCGGGAGACCGGCCTGACGGCGGATGGTCGTAATTACGCGGGCTGGACCTATGACCCGACCACGGGGGAATGTGTCGACCCCACCGATGCCACCCGGCGGCTGCCCCACCGTTGGGAGTGGCAGCGCGGGCCCGGCCGGGTCAGTTGGGGGCGACCCCCTGGCCCGGCCTATCAACCGCAGCGTGATCCCCACGGGCCGTTCAGCCCGGCCGAATGGCAGGCGGCCTATGGCGGCATCTACAACGCGCCCACTTACGCCGCGCTTCAGCAAGCAGCCAGTCAGTCCACGGTGCCCGCCCGCTGGGCCGCAACACGCCCGGACCGGGATCCGCTGGCGACGCTGGGCGGGGTGTTGCTGCGGTGTCCGCATTGCCAGCGCTTTACCGGCGCGACCGCCCATCACTGTCCAGCCTTTGGCGGCCAACTCGTCACCGTGGTGCGATCCGGGCGCGCCTATCGCAACCCCGATTACCTGGAGGCAGGGACCGCCCGGAGCAATCTGGGGCGGTCCCCCCAGAACGTCCAGCTGACCGAGGATGGCTTGCCGGTGACCCCGCCATCCCACTGGGTTGGGCCTTTTTCCAACGGGTACAGTGCGACCCAGCCGTATGCCGGTACGACCGGGCGCGATCCGCGCTACCGCTACGGAGGCTTTGATCAGCTGGGGCGGGACAGTGATGGCCGCGACCGCCAGGGCTACAATACGCGGGGGTTTACGGCGACCGGGCATGATCGCGAGGGGTACGATCTCTTCGGCTACGATGAGGACGGCTTCGACCGGCATGGCTTCGACCGCAATGACCGCAACCGGAGTGGCCAGCTCCGGAGCCGGCAGCTCGATGAGTTGGTCGACCAGTACACCGGCGGCGGGTTGGACGGAGATTTGCTGGCGAACCAGGGCATGGCGGCGATGTATCAGCAGATCGTCCGGGCGATGACCGGGGGGCAGGACCCGACCGGGCGGATCGGGCTCGACGGCGTGTGCGCCCAGCTCCTCGCGCAGGGCGTGAAGCGCATCATCGTCACGTCGGAGGATCCGGGCCG
>JBBSAN010000406.1:0-6479 GCA_038252265.1 Chloroflexia bacterium | reverse complement strand
TGATCCGCGCCTGCCCTGCTCATTTTACCATACCTTAGTCCAGCAAAGATACCTGCTCGCCCACGCCCTCGGCCAGTGCGCGCTGGTAGACCAGCCAACCGGCGGCGACATCTTCCAGGGCCAGGCCCAGGCTCTTGAACAGGGTGATCTCGCCCTGATCCTGGCGGCCCGACACCTGCCCGCCGACCACTTCGCGCAGTTCGGCCACTTGCTCCCAGTAGAGCAGGCCGCGCTCGACGGGCAAAAGCAGGTCGGTGGCTTCGAGCCGGGCCTGGTCGCGGCTGTCCACCACCACGCGGGCGGCCCGACCCACCAGCGCTTCGGGGATCTCGCGGCGGCTGAGCGAGTTCGCCCCCGCCGCGTTGATATGTGTGCCGGGCCGCACCCATTCGGCCTCCAGCACCGGCTCTCGCGCCGTGGTGGCGGTGATGATGATGTCGGCCTGGGCGGCGGCGGCAGGGTCCTTCACCGCCTCCACCGGCACCCCCAGGAGCGCGTGCAGGCTGTCGGCAAACGCGGCCCGCTTCGCCGGGGTACGGCTATAGACTCGCACCGCGCGCACCCGGCGCACGGCGACCACCGCCTCGATCTGCGTCTGCGCCTGGTAGCCGGTGCCGTAGCAACCGACTGTCAGCCCGGCGGGGTCATCCGCCTCCCGCGCCATATAGCGCGTGGCGACCCCGCTGGCCGCGCCGGTTCGCAGTTGCCCCAGCCGGTCGGCCTCGATCAGGGCCAGCAGTGCCCCGCTCTGGCTGTCGTACAGCGTCACCAGGAAGCGGGTTTTGGGGCGGAAGCCGGTGTAGGCTTTGAACCCCAGCACCCCGCGCTCCGGCCAGGCCGCGCCCATCAGGTGCAGCGTCCCCCCGTTCGGCACCCGCACCCGGTGGCGCGGCTCGTTCGTCGCGGCTCCCGCTGCCTGTGCCCGCAGCGCCTCGTCCAGCACGTCGATCATATCGGCCATCGTGACCAGTTGGTCTACGTCGGCTTCGCGGAGAATTAAGGCCATCGTATTTGTCCTGTCGGTAGTAGCAATTGGGCGCGCCTGCGCTTGACAAACGGGCGCGCCCTTCGGTATAATTTCTAGTGAGAGGTTACTCTCTCCGCGATGAAGCTCGCGTAATATCCTTGTTGTGGATTAATGGCTTCTACCGTGCCTGACCCTGGGGGGCAGCGGTAGGGCCATTTTTGTTGCCTGCCCGGCCTGCCGGGGTCCCCATCCCACCACATGGAGGTATCGTATGCGCGAGTGCTTATTGCTTTCTATCGGCGCGGTCCTGGGGGCCAACGCCCGCTACTGGCTGGCGAACGGGTTTGCGACGCGCTGGGGGGCGGCGTTTCCCTGGGGCACCCTGTTCATCAACGTCACCGGTGGCCTGCTCATCGGCCTGATCCTCACGCTCTTAAGCGAGCGCCTGCTGGCCGCCCCCGCCTATCGCCTGCTGCTGGTGACCGGTTTTCTGGGGGCCTACACCACCTTTTCGACCTTCACCTACGAAACGCTGGCCCTCTGGCAAGATGGGTCCTACGGGGCGGCCCTGCTGAACGCCGCCGCCAGCGTGGGCCTGGGGCTGGCAGCGACGGCGGGCGGGATCTGGCTGGCCCATTGGCTGGCCTAGACGCCCACGCTGCCCTCGCCTCATTATATCCGGTCCGGGCGCGGCGGTCCATGTGCGCTCGACATAATGGGCAGGGCGCGGGGTTGCCCAGCCCGCGACCCCTGTGCTAGAATGGTGGTATGAGCGAGCCGCCCGTCAATCTCACTGCGGATCAGCGCCGCCGGTTGTTGGCTGTGCTGAAAAGCATTCTGCTGTTGGATTCCCAGGAGGGCCGTGATCTGTTGTTGCAGGGGCTACCCAGTGCCCTCATCGGAGGATTGGCCCGCTCTTCGGCCCGTTCTGTAGACCTCGCCAAGATTGTGGAGGCAGCAGAACGCTGGGGGTCTTTGGCTGATGGTACCCTAGCACTGTTAGTAGTGATTGATAATGCCCGTTATCATAGTGAGGGTAGTGCTACAGAGGACAAATTGGAAACGTTGAGGAATGAACTGACTACCCTTTTACCCACCTCACAGCAACCTGGGCCCGAAAGATCCCATTCACCTCGCCTTTCCTACTTAGAAAAGGCTGAACGCTATCGTGAGCTTAAAGAAGCTCTTGCTGCGCGGCGCTGGCAGCAAGCATTGGACTTGGCAGGTCGCATCAGGGATTACAAGGATGTGCGCCTGCTGACTACTCGTGCTAATAGGAGCTGGGGTGAACAGCGAGCGCGATTAATAACTCTCTCTCATGCCTACGCTGAAGATGATTGGGCAGCCGTACTTCGGCTAGCTCGTGAGTTGGACCCAGAGGTGCCATCCCAAGTGGCAAGTTGGGTGGCTCATGCCTGGAGGGAAGTGCCGATCACCATGCGTGCGCTAATCGGCCACCGAGGTCCGATATGGTGTATAGTGCTACATGAGCAGAGGCAAGCCCTATCCGGCTCTGGTGATAAGACACTTTGCCTTTGGGATCTCACCAATGGTAATTGCCTTTGCACGTTCGAAGGGCATGCTGGGGGAGTGCGGGCTGTCGCCGTAACTCCTGACGGGCGACAGGCCCTCTCAGCTTCTCATGATAAAACACTCCGTTTGTGGGATATTGAGACGGGCCAACTACTCCGTATTTTTACCGGTCATAATGGTCCAGTTTGGTATGTAACAATAACGCCAGATGGCAGACAGGCGCTTTCAAGTTCCTACGATACGACCCTTCGGCTATGGGATTTGGCCTCTGGACAAGCACTACGCACATTCTTTGGCTACACAAGTGGGTTACATGCGGTGTCTGTAACCCCTGATGGGCGACAGACACTTACTGGAGAAAACAACGGAGTGCTCAAACTTAGTGATTTAGCTACTGGTCAGCTATTACGCACTTTCTCAGGCCATAGTGGGCCTGTGAATGCGGTAGCAATGACAGCTAGTGGAGCTTACGCTGTTTCCGGAGGGGAAGATGGAGCGCTCAAGCTGTGGGACGTATCTACGAGCCAGTTACTCAGAACGCTTTCAGACCATAGTGGGCCTGTGAATGCAGTCGCAATAACACCTGATGGACATGAAGTCGTTTCTGGGGGTGCTGATAGCACTGTTCGAATCTGGACACTCCCCGAAGGCTTACTCGTCTGAAAAACAGGGGCTGTCACCTCCTGCGACAGCCTTGTACTATCAATGTGGCCGAAAGGCGGGACTCGGTGGAGAGGAAGTCGCTCTTTTATATTCAGCGCCGGGAGAACTTGACGGCGCTGGCGGCCAAGTATGCGCGTGCGGAAGGCTTGATCCTGCTGGGGTACACCGGCACTCTCCTGCATTATAGGCTAACCAAAGATGGCAGCCACCTGATCTACCAGACCACCTTGCCGCCGCAGGTCGGTACCCTCTTTGGCGAGACTGGGGAGGCCGGGGAGCCGCTGCCCCCGTGGCTGAGTATGCTGACCGGGTACGTGGTCGCGGACCCGGCGGCAGGAAATGGAAGCCGCCGACTTCAGCGTGCTGCAACAGGGGGCCGACTGGTGCCTGCTGATCGACCCGGCCAAGCCGGTAGTCGGGATCATCCTGTTCGCCGAGGTCCCCGATTTGGCGCTGTAACCCGACCGGGACAGTGCCCGCCCCGACAAACAGGGGCCGCAGCCTTCCCGCTGCGGCCCCTTTCCTTATTCTATGTCGCGGCCCCTGCCGCCTACTTCTTGCCGATAGGCTGGGTGGTGATCCCGCGCAGGATCATGTTGATCACGCTGACGAGGACCACCACCCACGCCTGCATCTCCGGCGTAGGCGCGGGGAGGGGGGCGATGCCGAACTGCGCCAGCACCGCCAGCCCGATTGTTAGGCCGATGACGATCAAATTAACGATCAGGGTGCGCGACTGCCACCAGGGTTTGGTCGGTTGCATAGCTGTCTCCTTCGTGGCTCGTGGCTCGTGGCTCGTGGCTCGTGGCTCGTGATTGGTGAAGCGTGAAACGTGAAACGTGAGAAGGGCAAGGGGCGGCGGGCGGGGTACGGCTCGCAGTTCGCACCTCATTACGAGCCACGAACCACGAGCCACGAACCACTCGTCCCTAGTCGCGCACGCCTGCCAACCGGGCGACGGCGAGGGTGCGGAAGACGGCCAGCCCGCAGTACCACTTGATCCGCGTGCGGCGGGCGTTCTTGGTTTCCAGTTCGCCCAGGCGCTGGACCTGCAAGCCACCGTTTTGCAGGCCCATCACCCCGGTCTGGTAGCCGAACTGCACGGCGTAGATGCTCGAACAGTCGGCACTGGTGCCCTGCGTTTCGGTGTCGGTCAGGTTGTCGTCGGCCTCGACGGGGATGCCGTCGTAGGTCATGACCCGCCGCCCGAACTGATCCACGGTCAGTTCGACCGCGTTGGCGCGCAACGCCTTCAGCTTGCGGCGGCTGCGGCGGCTCATGAACAGAGCGCTGGGGCCGCCCGGCTTGATCGCGTCGATCAATTCGTCCAGGTGGGCCAGGGTCAGGGTGGCCCCGTTCGCGCCGTGGCTGAGGGCGCGCACGCTGCCGCTGAAGGTGCCGCTGGTAGCCACGGTGCCGCAGGCGACGATCAGCCCGTCGAAGGCGTTGGCATCCACCCGCGTGTCGCCGTGGTAGAAGGTGTCGGCAAAGGCGTAGGCGATCGCTTTGGCCTTGTTGGCAATCGCCAGCGCCTCCAGGTCGTTGGGGTTGTGGTAGGTCTGTTGGAGGAAGGCGTCCACATCGGCGTCGCCGCCCAGCGTCTTCAGGCCCACCTGTTGCGCGGTCACCTGCACCACATCCTCGGTCCAGGTGTCGCCCACGCCGTAGAAAGCGACCGTGGAGCTGACGCTTTCCTGGTTATAGGTGACAGCGCTGCCGTTGACGGTCAGGAAGGGCAGGTAGCGCAGCACGGCGCTCTCGGTTACCAGCGTATCCAGCACGCCGCGCAGCAGCAGGTCCTGGGTCAGCGCGGCTGCGTCGGTGAGGGTGAAAGGCATTGATTTGGTTCCTTTCGGGATGCATGAAACGTGAAACGTGAAACGTGATGCGTGACGAGGATTGCCAACGGTTCACTGGTCACTGGTCACTAATCACTAACCACTAACCACCCGCCCGCACTCCCGCTGCGATGGCGGCGAAGCCCCGCGCCAGAGGCGGGGCGATGGTGCTCCCGGCCTGGGCGAACGGCACAGTACCTTGCGCGCTCCGCAGCACCCGTTCCCGCACCCCGGCATAGGCGGATCGGGCTTGCGCAGCGCTGGTTTCCACCTCGGCCAATGTGGTCCCGCCGACCAGTTCCGGGATCACATCGGGTTGGGCGCGCACCAGGGCGATATAGGCGACCAGCGCCTCTGGCGCGGGGTTGGGGGTCGGGGGTTGGGGGTTGGTCGGGGTCGGGATTGCGTTGGCGGCGGTCTCCGGCGCGCTGGCGTCCCCGGTCAGGTCGGCGGCGAAGATCGCTCCGTCGGGATTGGGCGCGGTCCACGCCTCGAATCCGGGGAGGGGCGCTTGCGTTGGGTGATCATCCATCGGGTCTTGGCTCCTTTCGATGCTTGGGGGTGCGGCCAACGCCCCTCACCCCTGTCGTGGCTCGTGGCTTGTGGCTCGTGGCTCGTGGCTTGTGATGCGTGATGCATGATGTACTGCGTATTGCGTATTGCGTAATCTGATCCCTGATCCCTGATCCCTCACTGACCACTGACCACTGACCACTGACCACTGACCACTGACCACTCGTCGTCAATCCGCCCCCAGCAGGCGGCTGGTGGGGCGGGCGGCGCGGGCGCGCAGTTGGGCGGTGATGAAGGCCGAATACGCGGCGACCTGGGCGTCGGGATCCAGGCCGGTGCCGGTTTTGAGGCCGAGCAGGGCGGCCTGGCACCAGGCGGCGCGGGCGGCCATCGCCAGCACCAACCCCTGGTCGTAGCGCGGGCCGTCCCACTCCGTCGTGGTGTCAGCGCTGTCCACCCCGAACAGCGCCCACGTTTCGAGAATCTGCACCACCAGCCGGTCCGTGCCCACTTCGTCGCTCGCCAACGGGTGATGGAAGAAGAGGACCGGGCCAACGACGGTGTAGGCCTGGGTGGTCGGCCCCTCGTCCACCACGCCGGGGGCCAGCGGCAACAGCGGGTCGCGGCCCAGCACCCGGCCCGGCGGGCACTGCACCCCGGTCACCGCCAGTAAGCGGCGCGTCTCCACCCCCTCCGGCGTCAGCACCGCCGCCAGATCGAGCGATAGCTGCCCCGCCGTGGTCGGCAGCGCCACCCGCCGCGCCTTCGGGCAGGCCATCGCATACTCCACCAGCCCCTCATCGAGGCACAGCCGCAGCACCGCGTCGCTCCACGTATACGGCGTCGCCGTGTCCTCCAGCAGCCCGCGCAGCCGGGCCAGAAACGTCGCCTGGGTCATCGCCATCTGTCGCTCCTTTCAGTCGCTGGGGGATGGGGGATGGGGGTTGGGGGGTGGTGGGGGGGGT
>JBBSAN010000405.1:0-6490 GCA_038252265.1 Chloroflexia bacterium | reverse complement strand
GCCCCTGCCGCAGGCCGAGATCAGCCTGACGCTCTACGGCACCGAGGGTACGCTGGCCTGGCACAATAGCGACGGCAGCTTCTTCGACTTCGCCGCCCACCTGGGCCACCACCAGTGGGACGAGCCGCTGGCGAGCGGCACGGCAGACCTGCGCGGCGATACGCTGCGGGCCTTTGTCGCCGCCTGCGCCGCGCCCGACCCACCCGATCTTACGCCTTACCGCCTGGTCCCTATGCTGATTGATGCGGCCTATACACTGGGGCAGTAAGTCGCTTGCTATTATAATACTATGCAAGTATAATAATATAAGATCCTCGACAACGAGTTCATAGCAAGACATGAGCGTTATCGACGGGTAACGCATCGGCACAACGGAGGAACCTTTTTATGGCTTTCGTCCACCAGCTATTCACGCCAGCCACCGTGTGGCCGCCACTCGAATCGGTCAACTGGGCTATCAACTCACAAGCCGGGCTTCAGGCGCAGGCCGAGATCCAACAAGAGCAATTGGTGATCACCCATCCGGGGGGGCGTAGCCGGACGATAGCGACCATGAGGCCGTTCGATCCTGCGGCCTATGCCACGATCAAAGGGTCGTACCAGGAGCGTATGACCGCCCGTGACCGCACCACCGCCCTGCCATTTGAGCACACCGTCGTGGTAAGCACGATCGGCCCGACCACCACCGAGACCGCACTGTGTCAGGCGGCGTCTGCCGACGGGCTGTGGTGGCTGCTGGGCGGCTTCCTGGCCGACGTGAGCGTCTCCACGTTGTGGGGCTGGCGGTCGTGGCGCGGCGAGAGCACCCTGGCCCAGCACACCGCCGACCTGTTGGGGATCCACGAACTGTCCGAGCTGCCCCAACCGGCCACGCCGGGCCACAGCGCCCCCCGCGCCTCTGCGGCCCAGTCGAGTACCCACGAGGCCGTGATCGTCTATACCCTGCCCTACTGCCCCGACTGCCGTGCCCTCAAGCAACTCCTCGATACGCGGGGCGTGCGCTACCAGGAGATTAACCTGGCGGCGACTCCGGGGGCGGTGGATCGGATGTTGCGGCTGAGCGACGGAAAACGATCGGCCCCCACGGTGCAGATCGGCAAGCAGGTGTTGGTCGATCCCCTGCCGGACGATCTGGTCACGCTCCTGCACAAACTCGGGCTGATCTAACGTAGGGAGGGGCATGGATCTGTCGGCCATCGCACTGCTGGCGGTGGCCGCCGTGATCCACAGCGGCTGGAACCTGCTCGCCAAGCGCGGGCGCGACACGCAGGTCTTCTTCTGGCTGGCGCTGTGGGTCGGGGCGGTGGTCTTTGCCCTGCCGTTCGTCCTGCTCTATCAGCCGATCACCCCGCCCGGCTGGGGCTATGTCCTCCTGTCCGGGCTGCTTGAAGCGGCCTATTTCCTCGTGCTGGGCCGCGCCTACCAGGGGGGCGATCTCTCGCTGATCTACCCACTGGCACGGGGGACCGGCATCCTCGGCGTGACCCTTTTCGCCGCCGTGTTCCTGGGCGAAGCGCCCTCCCCCCTCGGCGTCGCCGGGATCGCCCTCATCCTGATCGGCATCTACGCCCTCCACCTGCGGACGCTGGACCGCCGGGGCTGGGTTGCGCCGCTCCACTCTCTGCGCGAGCGGTCGTCGCAACTGGCCCTGCTGACCGGCCTGACCATCGCCGCCTACTCGGTGGTGGACCGGGCCGGGGTGCGCGCCGTGGACCCGGCCCGCTACATCTACCTGATTTTGCTGATCCCCGCCCTGGCGCTGACCCCCTACATGCTCCTGGCGCGGCGGCCCGCTATCCAGCGAGAATGGCGAGCGAACAAAGCGACGGTCGTCGCCGTGGGGCTGATGTTCTTCGGCACCTCCCTGCTGGTGATGACCGTGCTGCGCGAGAACAAGGTCAGCTACGTCTCCTCGGTGCGCGAGATGTCGGTGGTCGTTGCCGCCCTGCTCGGCGCGCTGGTCCTACGCGAACCCTTTGGCGAAAAGAAGCTGGTCGGGGCCGCCCTGATCTTCGCCGGGATCGTCTGTATCAGCCTGGCGCGGTAGGGGGCGGGTACGAGGCATGAGGTTTGAGGTTTGAGGTTTGAGGTTTGAGGCGGCAAGTATTTAGGTTTCTACCTCGTACCTCATACCTCATACCTCGTATCCCCCGTTGCGGTCCCGCCGCCGCCGTGCTACAATGCCGCCACGGACCTCCGCTCCTGATCAGCAAAGGAATTGGCCCATGAGTAGCGACGCGACAACGAACGCCCCCGCCGTCTCGGCCTCCAGCGAGGCCACCCTGCCCCACTTGAGCAACGCGCAACTGCTGGCGATCAGCGCCATGCCGTTTGCGCTCAGTGCGCTGTGGGGAGCGTTGGGCACGCTGATCGTGCCGCTCCAGGTGGAGGATCTGCTGCGGCGCAGCAGCCTGACCGCGCAGCAAGTGACCGACCAGAAGACGGCCTACCTGGGCGCGGTGGTGGCCGTCGGCGCGCTGACGGCGCTGATCGTGCCGCCACTGGTGGGCGCGCTGAGCGACACCAGCACCCACCGGCTGGGCCGCCGCCGCCCCTTCGTCATCGGCGGGGTGCTCGTCACGGTGCTAGGCCTGCTCGGCATGATGACCCCGGCGAACCTGGGGATCTATACGGTCGCCTATTTGCTGCTGCAAGGGGGGTCCAACGCCGCCGCCGCCGCCTATGCCGGGTTTATTCCGGACCACGTCGCCCCGGTGCAACGCGGGCATGCCAGCGGCTGGCTGGGCATGATGAACCTCCTCGGCAACATCGCCGGGCTGCTGATCGGCTTCCTGGGCCTCCAGCGGGCCAGCGCCGACGCCCTGCTGACCGACAGCCAACAGCAGATGACCTACGGCCTGCTCATCGCCCTGGTCCTCGTCTTCCTGACCATCACCGTCGTCGGCGTGCGCGAACGGCCCCTCACCGGCCCGGTCATCCGGCCCACCCTACTCGCCATCCTCAAGAGCCTGTGGCTCGACCCGCGCAAACATCCCGACTTCGCCTGGGTCTGGATCACCCGCTTCTTCATCACCATGGGCTTCAATACCGTCCAGTTTTTCCTCATCTACTTCTTGCAGGACGTGGTCGGCATCGCCCGCGACGAGTTGAGCAAATATGGAGCCTATCTCTACCTGGGGCTGCTGCTCAGCGCCGCCGCCGCCGCGATCATCGGCGGGCGGCTCTCTGACCGGCGGGGGCGCAAGCCGCTGATCTACGCGGCGGGGGCGATCATGATCGTGACCGCGACCGCCTTCATCAGCTACATCGTCCTCCAGACCGTGCCCCTCCCCGGCCCGTTCCTGGCGACGTTCAACACCGTCCTCTACCTGGCGATCGGCTTCGGCATCGGCTACGGCAGCTACCAGGCGGTAGACTGGGCGCTGGGCACCGACGTGCTACCCAACAAAGAGACGAACGCGGCCAAAGACCTGGGCGTGTGGCACATCGCCTTCGTGCTGCCCGGTTCGCTGGCGACCCCGCTGGCGGGCTGGATGCTCACCCTGGCCGGGAGCCTGGGGATGGGGGCGGCCAGCCGCTACAGCCTGGTCTTTGTCATGTCCATCGTCTATTTCGTCCTCGGCACGGTGCTGGTCCGCAACGTCCGCAACGCCCGGTAGCTCGGCGCACCTCCCGACTTTCTGTGTCATTCGGCATCCCCCGGCGATCCCGGCACCCTGTCCGCATATGCTGAAAAGAGCGGACACCGGTGCTTGCCAGCAGGCCTGGTTTGGTGTACAGTTGAAGTACACTTTAAGTCAGGAGGCGCTGAAACGTGGCGGAAGAATGGACGATAGGCGAGGTAGCGCGGCGGGCGGGTCTGCGGGCGTCGGCAGTGCGCTATTACGAAAGCACGGGGATTCTCCCTGCGCCCCGGCGGATTAATGGGCGGCGGCGCTATGACGCCACCGTGCTCCAACACCTGGCAGTGATTCAGGTGGCCCAGCAGGCCGGATTTACGATGGCCGAGATCAGCATCCTGCTGCATGGGTTTGCCGCAGATGTGCCCCCGTCAGCGCGCTGGCGCACCCTGGCGCAGCAGAAGCTGCCCGAAGTGGAGGCCCTGATCACGCGGGCGGTGGCGATGAAGCGCCTGCTGGAGGAAGGTCTCGACTGTGGCTGCCTCGATTTCAGCGATTGCGTCATGGTCGCCGGGGCCGGATGCGTCCAGGGCGACTCGGCTGCCGAGAAAAGCAGCCCACCCGCCGGAGTTCCGCGCTAGCTTCGCTGCCCGCTCAGGAGCGCGGCATCCAGAGCATGACATTCACCCCGACCAGGCAGAGGCTCACCCCCAACCAGTCCCACCGGTCGGGCCGCTGCCCGTCCAACCCCCAGCCCCACAGCAGCGCCATCAGAATGAAGATGCCCCCATAGGCCGCAAAGGCGCGGCCAAAGGAGAAGGCCTGGGCCGTTTGCAGCCAGGCATAGCCAAACAGCGCCGCCAGGCCGACAAGGGCAAATACCAGTGGCTTCCCACCCCGCTGCCATTGCCAGATCAGATAGGCCCCACCGACCTCACAGCCCGCCGCCAGGATCATCAAACCCAACGTCTTCACCAGTAGCAACATCGTCCCTCCCGCACCCATAGTTGTTGTAAAGTCCGTGGAGTTTGGCCGACCCCAAGCGGTCATCCTGCGCGGCGCTCAGGATTGCCCGCCAGGGTAGACCGCTTATGTTCGCGCCCTCTGCGACCGATAGCCACCCGCATCTGACTTCTGATTTCTAATTTCTAATTTCTAATTTCTACTGCCTACCGGCCCAGATCGAGGGTACATTCCAGCAGGCCCAGGCTCAGCAGGCGGGGGTCGGTGGCCCCGGCCTGGGTGGGCGGGTCGAGCGCCTGGAGGGTGAGGACGGTGTGCCCGGCGACGGGGGGCAGCGGGATGGCGACCGGCCCCGGTGCCGGGTCGAGCGTGATCACCGGCCCGGCCACCCCATCGAGCAGGACGGCGAAGCGGCGGGGCGTGGCGAAGCTGTAGGCGCGCAGGCGCAGGGTGGCCGGGCCGGGGGCCGCGCGCCAGATATGGATCGTGCCGGTCGCGCCCATCCAGCGGAACGGGGCACCGTCCCTCTCTTCGCGGGCGTACCAGGTGCCGGTATCGAGGTTGGCCCAGGAGGGCAGGCGGGCGGCGGGCGGCGGGCGGTAGATGACTAGCCGGTCGTCTTCCAGGGTGGGCGATCCCAGGCCAAGCCGCGCCGCCAGATCCCGCGCCGCTGTCAGCCCGCGATCGTCCAGTGCATCCTTGTGCAGCACCACCGCGCCGGTGGTAAACGTAGCGAGCACGCCCGGTCCCAGCCCATCGAGCGGCGGGGCGCACAGATCAGGCGCGGTGGTCAGGGTCTTAAACTCGGTGAAGACCGGCACACCATCGAGCAAGGGGTAGGCCGGGGCGCGGGCCAGGTAGCCGCCGATCAGTGGGTGCTGGTGGACGATCTGGGCCTGCATATAGGCGCTCTCGAACGGCTTCACCGGCACATCGAACACCGCGCTCCCCGCCGGGAGATCGGCCAGCGCCGCCGTCGCGTCCGGCACCGTCCAGCGCGCCAGCCGGTACGGGGCGGTCCACAGTTCGACCCCTAGCAGGAGCAGGGCCACAACGGCCAGTAGGGGTTGGGGGTTGGGGGTTGGGGATTGGGGGTTGGGGGTTGGTGACTTTGGATTTTGGGTGGCCTCATCTGATCCCTGATCCCTGATCCCTGATCCCTGACTCCCCCGTACCAACCCCCAACCCCTAACCCCCCACCCCCGCGCCAGCAGCGCTGCCAGGCCAAAGGCCAGCAGGACGGCCAGGGCGAGCAGGACCAGGACGACCCAGCGGCCCGGCGCACGGGTCAGATTGGCGATGGGCAACTGGTAGAGCAGCCAGGCGGGGAGCGGGAGGGAGAATTGGTGCCCGCCTATGTGAAGATACGGGCCGAGCGAGAGAACGAAGAATACCCCGGCCATCGCCGCCCAGAAGCCGACCGGCCAGCCGCGCCGCCGCCCCACCGCCCAGCCCAGCGCCGCCAGCGCCAGCGCGGTATAGGTCGGGAACATCACCTTTTCGACCAGCGTGCCGGGGAAGGGGCGCAGGAGATCGGCGGCCCACGCCCCCCACCAGGGATGGAACGGGCTGGGAATGGCGTAGGCCAGCAGGTCGGCGGAGTAGGTGATCGTGTCTTGCGCCAGCCCGGTAAAGGTCGTCGCGGCGGTGCTGCGGAGCTGGCCGACCATGCCCACCGCCAGCGGGCTGACCAGCACGAGGAACAACCCCCAGGCCAGCGCCGGGCCGACCAGCGGGGCGACCACGGCCCGCCCCCCCTCCCCTTGCCCCCGCCGCACCGCCCAGACCCCCTGCCCCAGTGTCCACAGCCCCCACAGCGCTGTCCATACCGCCAGAAAGAGCACATATTGCCAGTCGCACAACCCGGTGACGAGCAGGGCCAGCGCGGCCAGGCCGATCCATCGTTTGGGGGATGGGGGTTGGGGGGTGGGGGGGGGGGTGGTGTT
>JBBSAN010000404.1:0-6495 GCA_038252265.1 Chloroflexia bacterium | reverse complement strand
TGGTTCCCCCGCGCTGGGGAGGCGGTTGCCACCCGAAGCGGATGTTTTGGGGCCAGGGGACCCAGGCCCCCTGGCAAGTGGGGAGCGGTCCCGCCCGCTGCGGCGTCTGCGGGCGCTAAATTGGTGCTGAAATTCATTCCGTTGTCCCTTGACAGGCATCTGAAAACCTTAACTTGTCACTGATGGGCAGAGCCATATCCTACAAGTGGCATCGGCGGTGATGGACGTGTCTCAGATCCCACAACTGTTGCAAAGTCCCAGGCTGTCATCCTGAGCGCAGCGAAGGATCTTCTCAGCGGTCCGTGGTGTGGCGGCCCTGATCTCGATCTCCTTTGACCACCTGATAACCCCCAGCAAGATCCTTCGCTGCGCTCAGGATGACAGCCTGGGGGGCTAACACTGACTAACTTTACAACAGTCATGATCTCGGAGCCTAACCCTGAGATCCGGCAGCGGTGGAGATGGGCGCATCTTAGCCAACCCGATTGACTCCGGGGCGGGGTGCGCTAGAATAGAACGGGCGTTCGGATGATAGCCGAATAGCTGGCATCAAGGAGGGGCAGGAATGGAGGAACCGCAGACAAAGGCCGCACTGCTGGCCCGGCTCGAAGCGGCCTGGGCCGAGTGGGACGCGGTGCTGGCCGGGGTGCCGGAGGCGTGGCTGACCGAACCGGGCGTGGCCGGGGAGTGGTCGGTCAAAGACATGATCGCCCATCTGACCTATTATGAGCGTTGGATCGGGGACCGGCTGCACGAGCAGCGCCACGGCGAGACCTACCACCCGACCGAGTTGGACTTCATGGGTGACGCTCGCAACGAGGTGATCTACCAGCAGGCGCGGGATCGCTCCCTCGCCGACGTGCTGGCGGACGAGCGCGAGGCGGTGCAACGGCTGCGCGCCGGGGTGCAGGCACACGCCGAAGCATTCTTGTTCGAGCCGCAGCGCTTCGAGGGGGCACCGCAGCCGGTCGTCGTCTGGCACATCCTGCGCGGCGACGTGTACGAGCATTACAGCGAGCATAGCGCCGCCGTCCGGGCCTGGCTGACCGGGCACTCCGCCTGACGCGGGCTTACGCTTCCAGAAACTCTTTCAACCGGGCCGCTCGCCCCCGTGTATAGGCTCCATAGCGCCTGTAGTAGAACGGCGTAAAGAGCCGCCACAATCCGAGCGGCACAAAGTCACTGGTCGCCGTGAGTTGGGTGCCGCCCGGCACCGAGGTCAGGTCGTAGCGGATGTGAAGCTGTACCGGGGCTGAGGGCAGCGTAGCGATGGAAGTGAAGCGGCGGGGCGGGTCGTAGGCGGTCACAAGGTAAAACCACTCGCTCCGTTGCCCGTTCAGTTCGATCAGTTCGTGCCCGGTGGTGCCGACCCCAACCGGCTCGGCAGAGGTCTGCTCGACGGTGAACGGGGTGCCCGGTGGGACGGTCCGCGCAATGACCTGGGCACGGGTGACGAAGCACTCCGTCGCGATCCGGCGAAAGACCTCTTCCACCGGGCGGGCTATGACCACCCGTTCCCGCGCACGCATCCGCCGGTGGGACCGCATATAGAAAGCCACCACCCCGGCGAGCACCACCCCGTCTACTAGCGCCGCCCCCACCACACCGAACACGGGAACCAGGGAGCGCACCAGCAACAGGCTGGTGCCACCGATAAACAGGAGGATCCCCAGGCTATAGATCAGCACATACAGCACAGAGCGCAGCGGTGGGGCGGGGGCCTGATTGGTATTAGACATGGTCAGCGCCTCCTAACGACACGACCACCAATAAGCAAAGGCCGGGAGAATATCCCCCGGCCCTCACGCATCACGCATCACGCGTCACGCCTCAGTCATTCAAGTACGATTGCAGCTTGCTGCCGCCGAAGCGCTGGTGGCGTAGCTTGCGCAGGATCTTCGTCTCGATCTGGCGGATGCGTTCGCGGGTGATCCCAAACTGCTGGGCGACCTCTTCCAGCGTCCGCTGCTTGCCGTCTTCCAGCCCGAAGCGTAGCTCCACGATCCGCCGCTCCCGCTCCGACAGGTTTGCCAGCACCTTCTGCACTTCCTCGCGCAGGAGTTGCCGTTGCGCCTCTTCCAGCGGGGTGGCGACGCTCGAATCCTCGATGAAGTCGCCCAGGAAGCTGTCTTCCGACTCGTCCAGCGGCGCTTCCAGCGACACCGGCTGCTTGGCGATCTCCATGATCCGCCGCACCTTGCTCGGCGTCGTGTGCAACTCGTTCGCCAACTCGTCTTCGGTTGGCTCGCGGTGCAGGTCCTGTTGCAACTGGTGGGTGGCGCGGCGCAGGCGGGCGACCATCTCGCTGACGTGGACCGGCAACCGGATGGTCCGCCCCTGGTCGGAAATGGCCCGGGTGATCGCCTGGCGGATCCACCAGGTCGCGTAGGTCGAGAACTTGAAGCCGCGGCGGAAATCGAACTTGTCGGCGGCGCGCATCAGGCCGAGGTTGCCTTCTTGAATGAGGTCGGGCAGGGAGAGGCCCCGGCCCAGGTAGCGGCGGGCGATGCTGACGACGAGGCGCAGGTTAGCCTGGACGAGGCGCTGCTTGGCCGTGTTGCCCCGTTCGCGCTCGATGACCAGTTGCTCGATGTCGGCGGGCAGGGGGATCGGGTTGCCCTCCGCGTTGGCGGCGGCTTCTCCCCGTAGCTGCGCGGCGTCGCGGGCGGCGCTGGCCGAGGCGGCCCAGTTGGGGACCGACGAGGGGATGCCCAGCACGGCCAGCTTGGCGTCGGCTTCGCGGCCCTTTTCCATGCGGATCGCCAGTTCGGTCTCGTCGGTGGCGTTAAGCAGGGGGGTCGAGCCGATTTCCCGCAGGTAGAGCCGCACGGTGTCGGCGGCGACATCGCCCACGCCCTCGGTCTGGAGGGTGTGCTCGATGACCTTTTCCAACTCTTCGTCGGACACGACTTCGGCGGCGACTTCCTTCAGCGCGCTCTCGTCCGGCTCTTCCAGGATGGGGGCGGCCACGACTTCGCCTTCGACAGGCGTTTCTAGCTCGTCTAGATCGTCGGACACCGCCGCGCCGTTCGTCGCCTCCACAGCCAGCCGATCCTCGCTGGGGGGCGGGGCGGCGACCGGCGCGGGGGTATGGGCGGCCCGGCCCGTGGGTCGGGTCTTGCCGTTGGTGCCGTTGCTGGAATGCGGCACAGGTTTGCGGGGTGGGACAGACATGCTCACAACTCCTGAGGGATGGGCCACCGGCTGCGCGCCGCTAGGGCACGCAACAATTATGGCACCGGAGACGGGACCCGTGACTACTCGACTTCGATATCGACCCGCTGGCGGCGCTGGCGCGCCTGATCCAGATCGGACACTTTACTGTGGCGCTCACTATAATCGTTGAGCACTTCGGCCACGGCGTTGAGGGTCACCGCCAGCCCCTTGAGCAACCCGCCAACCAGACTAGTTGCGACCAGACTCGCTTCGCGCCCGGCAGCGCGCAAATGCTGCTGCGTCTCGGGCGGCAACACTTCCAACGGAATCCGAGCCACGTCGAGCATACTCCACTCGGTGCGGGTTTCTGCCGCTTCGGGCAGGCGCGCGGTGACTCGTCCGCCCGGCGGCACGGGGGTATCCAGCGTCACTTCCTGGGCATCATCCAGTTCGTCGTGGTCGTCGGCCCCGTTGCTGGAGGATTGCATACGCGAGCGGAAAGGAATAGGGTCCTCGTTCATGGCTGCCACCTCGGATCACACTGGGGAACGTGGTGCCGGACTCAAGGGAGGATCCAGGCACCCTACATCGCCGCTATCGGCCCTAACTATACATGATCTAAATGCGCTTGTCCACCTGGGGCTACGGCCCAAAAGACCGAGGTCCCCTCCGCCATTCGGCGGAATATGCGCGGTGCCTGGGACACGACCGGCGGGAAACCCACCCGGCCACCGTCCTTAGCGGGCCGTGCCCGTGCCGACCAGATCGCGGGGGCGGAACGTGATCCGCAACTCGCCACCATCCAGCTTGGCGCTGCGCACCTGCTGCTGGGCCAGGGCACGCGGGACGATGATATTCCGCTTGTAGCTGCCCACCTGCAAAATCAACTCATCCCCGACGAGCACCACATCAAGCTGATCCTTCGAGGCGAAGCCCAGCGGCAGGCGCAGCAGATAGCCGTCGCCCTGCTGCTCAATCGACTGCACTTTGCCGGTGAACCAGACCGCCGCCGGGTCCTTATCGCCATACAGAATGTCGGCCATGCGGCGCAGCATATCAAACCCGACCACTTCTTGCTCAAACAGCGGCACGTCGAGAATCGGCACCGGGGCGAAACTTTCGCCGACCAGCGTCCGGTAGCGCCGCTGGGACGCTTTCCACCCGGCAAAGTACTCGTCCTGCACGTCGTCGGGGATCATCCGGTTGCAGACGACTAGATCGGTGGTGTAGCCGAACAGGTTCAGGTAGGTGAAGATGCGCTGCGCCTCTTTGATCACCATCTTCTCCGGGTTCAGCACGATGCGCACCGAGGTCAGTTGCGGGTCGGCCAGCAGCGCATGGACCTCTTCAATATTCTCCAGCAGGTGCTTGACCGACTCGAAAATATCGTCGCCGGGCAAGGGCACGTCGGTCACCATCCGGGCGATGGGGCGCAAGAACTTGGTCGCCCGGCGCTGAATGGGGAAGATCTTCTCCAGCCACCAGCGGGCCGCGTCGGGGAAACTGAGCAGGCGCAGGGTGTCGGCGGTCGGCGCGCAGTCCACGATCACCACATCGAACTGCCCGCTCTTTTCGTGCTGGGTGATCCGCACTAGCCCGGCCAGTTCTTCCGCGCCGGGAATGACCGTCATCTCTTCGGCGACCACGCCCTCTAACCCCTGCGAGGTGAGCAGCGTATTCATGTACTCCTGGAGCCGCGACCAGTGCTGGTCTAGCTCGTGGAGCACTTCGATCTCTTGCCCCCACAGGTTGGGCGCGATTTCCACCGGTTCTGGCCCCAGTGCCACGTCGAACGAGTCGGCCAGGCTGTGGGCCGCGTCGGTGCTGAGCACGACGGTGCGATAGCCGCGTTCGGCCAGCCGGAGCGCTGTGGCCGCCGAAATGCTGGTCTTGCCGACCCCGCCTTTGCCGGTGTTGAGGATAATCCGCACGATAGAGAAGCCTTTCTGCAAGCGAACACGGATGAGGGCTGCTCAGGTAGTATACGGACGGGGGCAAAAAAAGTCAAACCCGCCCCGAGTCGCGGGCGGTGCCGCGTTGCCGGGGTGGAGGCAATCGCGTATGCTGATCCCGCCGCTGTGGGGCCGGTCACGTCCGGCGGCAGGCTTGTGCCGGCCCTTGACGGCCCCCAGAGGAGACGATCTATGCGTACGCCCCGCCTGACCCGGCCCACCCCGCCGCGCCCGCCCGACCACCGGCGGCCCGGCCCCGGGGTACTGCCCCGTTGGGCACGCCAACGGGGCAGCGCCCTGGCGCTCAGCAGCTTCTTCCTCATCCTCTTATGGGCCGGGGTGACCAAGCCCCTGAACGCACCCGACGAACCGGCTCACATCCAGGCGGTGATGCAGATCCGCAAGCAGCACATCCTGCCCGAGGTGCATTATAACCCGGAGAACGTCCAGACCGAGTTGACCGGCCATCCCCGCGACGATGACACGATTGCCTACAGCAGCGGCTTAGGACGCACCGACCCCTGGATGCTCACCCCCTATGAAGCGACCCAGCCGCCGCTCTACTACCTGGTGGCGGGCGGGGCAACGCTGCTCGTCCCGCCGACGCCCCAGAGCGTGCTTTACTTGAGCCGCCTGGTCGCGGCCCTGTTCGGGGCGGCGACGGTCTACTGTTGCTGGGCCGCCGTGCGCGAACTGGCCCCGCGCGCCCCGCTGTGGGCGGCGGCGGCGGCGGGCGCGGTGGCGCTGCTGCCCCAGTTTTGCGCCAACAGTGCCTCGGTCAGCAACGACAGCACGGCCAACTTTGCCGCCGCCGCCGCGTTCTGGATCTGGTTTCGCGGCCTGCGCCGCCCCACCGCCGACCGCTGGATGATCGGGGCCGGGGCCGTGCTGAGCCTGTGCGTGCTGGCGAAGCTGACCACGGCGGCGCTCGCGCCCGCGCTGGGGCTGGTCTGGCTGTTCCGGGTGTTCCAGGCCCCGCCAACGTGGCGGGCACGCCTGGGGCGGGGGCTACGTCTGGCGGGGGCGCGGCGGGGGGGGCGGCAGTGGTGTGCGGTTGGTGGCTGGTACGCAATATACAGGTCTACGGCGAACCGAGCGGCACGGCGGACTCACTGCGAGTGTTCAGAGCCGGGTTCTCTAAGCTCGATCTTACCAACACCATCGAATTTTACCGATCCACCTGGGAAAGCATCTGGGGCCGCTTCGGCTGGATGGACATCGCGCTGCCCGCCGAGGCTTACGAGCAGGCCCAGCTCGTGACGCGGGCGTTGCTGGCGTTGAGCGTGCTGGCGGGGCTGGGGATCAGCGTGCGGGCGGTGGTGCGGTGGCGCGGGGTGCCAGCCGTCGTCTGGCAGGGCGGACTGGTGCTGGCGGTCGCGGTGGTGGG
>JBBSAN010000403.1:0-6499 GCA_038252265.1 Chloroflexia bacterium | reverse complement strand
CGGAGTCGTTCGCATCATCTCCAAAATCCAAAATCGGCAATCTAAAATCATTGGCGCGGAGGTGGGTGTCCAGGGCGCGCACGCTGGCGGGGTGGGCGTCCTGGGCGACGACGGCGGCGCGGGCGGCGACGAGGGCGGCGGGGAGGGGGCGATCGGTGGCGCAGTTGGCCTGGCAGAGGCCGCAGTCGGCGCACTGGTAGAGGGTGTCTACTGTATCGGCGTCCCAGGCGAGGAGGCCGCGTCGGACGGAGGCGACCAGCAGCGCCCAGCCGTGGGGCGAGGTGGCCTCGCGTTTGGTGACGCGCTCGATCGGGCAGACATGGCGGCACATCAGGCAGTAGCGGTCGCCGTCGATGATCGGGGTGTAGTCCATAGTGGTCAGTGGTCAGTGGTCAGTGGTCAGTGGTCAGTGGTCAGTGGTCAGTAACGAGTTGTTATCGGTTTTGGGCTGGGCATGACTCAGGTTAGCAGGGCTGCCGTTTCCGCGATGCGGGCGAACTCGCCGCTGAGGGAGGTTAGCTCGGCTTCATGGATCTCGTCGGCGGTGAAGTGCCGGGACGTGAGGGGGCTGTCGCGGTCGAATGTCGCGGTGGCATCCGCGACCACGATGGTGTCAAAGCCCAGGTTCGCCGCCATCCGCGCCGTGGTGGACACGCAGTGATCGGTCGTCAACCCGATGAGCACCACCGTGTGCTGGTTGCCCGCGCGGAGTCGCTCCTCCAGGTCGGTACCGATGAAGGCGCTGTTTTCCGTCTTATGCAGCACCGGTTCGCCCGTCCACGGCTGTACAATCTCTTTGATCTCATTGCCCACGTAATTAGGGCGGAGGGGCGACCGGGGATTCTTGGACTGGTGTTGGAGGTGATAGATCGGCCAGCCCCGCTGCCGCCAGGCCGCCAGCAGGCGGGCCATGTTCTGCTCCGCCTCCGGATTGTTGCGTGTGCCCCAGTATGGCTCATCCAGGCCTTTTTGCACGTCAATCACGATGAGGGCAGCGCCCTCCGGGAGCACAATCGCGCTGCTCGAACTGTCGTCCGTCATGCTTATCTCCTCGACGAAATTAAGAATTAAGAAGAAGAATACGGCTCTTTTTTAATGCGTCAGGGCAAAACTCACGTACCCGCACCGGCGGCCGCCCAGCGAGCTTCGAGCGCGGCCAGACACTCCGCCTGCTTGTGCCGAAAGCGGTACTGCGTGAGTTGCTCCGTCTGTCGCGCTTGCTGCGCCGCCCGCGCCGCCCGCCACGCCGCCCGGTCAACCGGCCCCAGCGGCGGGCCACTGCTAGCCGCCGTTTGACCCGCCCGCTCCCGCGGCTCATAGTAGACGATCCGCCGCCCATACCGTAACAAGTAGCGATTCCAATTCTTACGTCCACTGATCCGCCGATAGCGGCTCTTGACCTGCCGAATGAAGCCTTCCATCTCGTTGTTGGTGCGCGGTAGCCCCGCCACGCCGTAGCACTCCAGTAAATGCGGACGTAACCGCGCCGTCACCGCCCCAAAATGGGCGACGGCCCGTTGTTCGACCGCCGCCACTTCCGGCCCCTGACCCTGGGCCAGCAGGTCCGTGCACCAGCGATCAAACTGCGCCCCAATCCGCTCCGGTGTCCGTTCCTCCGGCCGCAGGGCTGTCCCGGCCAAGAGCGCCTCGGCTTCCAACACCCACTGCTGCATCCGCCGCGCACTATCCAGCCGCACTCGCTCCTGGTCGCGCAAGGCGACGATCGCTTGTAAGCGGGCTAATTTCGTGGTCACTCGGCGGCTACACGCCCCCCTTTTTGCGCCACCGTGTCCAAGCTGGTCGCGATTGCTGTCAGGGCCGTGTCCATCGCCACTCCGGCGTAGTGCAAGGGTTGCGTCCCGTCGCTGTTCCCCGCCGTTTGCACTCCCACCGCATACGCCGCCAGCACCGCTAGTTGCACCGCTTCGACCGCGTCGGTGGGTGGCGCGCCCCGCTCCAACTGGAGCCGCAGGTCACGCACCCGCGGCTGGATGACCTTGCGCACCGCGACCTTGACCGCCCGGTCGGCTTCATCCATCAGCCGACTGGCCTCGCGCAGATAGTGAAAATGGCAGAGTTGGTGGGACGTGCCCGGCCACAATTCGGCCACCGCCGCGATGAGGGACTCCTGGGCATCGGTAATGGCCCCCAGGATGGGCACGCCCAACGCGACGACCGGGGCCAGCAGTTGTTTGATCGTCGCCGTGCTACTCTCGCGGACCTGCTCGGCCGCCAGCACCCGCCCGGTCAGCACATCCCGCACCAGATAGACCGTCTCATTGCCCTTGTCGGGCTGAATGCCATCGAGCGAGAGGATCAGCCCCCCATTCGTGTGGACCTGGGCCAACCAGGCGGTCCAGGTCGGGTCACTGACCGGGGCTTGCGCGGCGCACAGCAGCGTGGCGTAGGCTTCACACAAATAGAGGACTTCGCGACGGCAGATGGTCAGGCTCCACGGGGCCAGTTGGGTCAACAGCCGTTGATGGACCTGGTCGAGGGTCTGATGGTCCCCCCAGTGCGCATGTCCCGCGAGCACCACCAGATCCAACCCAAAGGTGAAGCCGGGCAGGGCTAACGCCTCGGCGGCAGCACTGCGGTAGCAGCGGGCGACGGTGGAACAGGCGGGATTGGAGCAGCGACAGCCGACATGGGTGACGAAGAGCGGGCCGCGAGCAGTGATGATGGGCCGCTGGGCAAGGGTACAGTAACGGTGGAGCGGGGCGGCACAAGTGGGGCAGGCCAGCAGTTCGGTGCGAAAGTAGTGGCGGGGCAGATCCGGGGGGTAAATCCGACGGGTACGCATGGCTCAACCTCCGTGGGTAGGGAACAGGCGATCACCAGTTGCTGGGGCCTAGTATACCACCACCCGGCCCGCAGCGGTACGAGCCTTTTGCCTCCACAGTACGAAGGCTATGCTTTAACGCTTTTTAATTCATCCTTCATCCTTTTACAGGCTGAAGCCGAGCTTACCGGGGTTCATGATGCCGCGCGGGTCGATGGTGTGTTTCAGGGCATCCAGGGTGGGCCAGGCGGGGCCGTATTGTTCGCGCATCAGGCGGCCCAGCTTGAGGCCGATGCCGTGGTGCTCGTTCAACATGCCCCCATGAGCCAGCGAGGTGCGGGCGGCGACGGTCCAGATCTGGTTGTGCAGTTGCAGGGCGGCGTGGGCGTCCTGGGGCGGGTCGTCAATGATGAAGCGGTCGTAGACCATGACCCCCCAGGGGAACCAGTGCGAGAAGTGGGCGATGTAGCGGGCGTTCCACGCGGCAAAGCCCTCTTCGATGGCCGCTTTCTTGGCGTAATAGAGCGGTTCGATGTCGCTGAAGCGGCAGACGGTTTCGATGGTGCCGTACATCTTGGGCAGGCTGAGGCCCAGCGGCGGGTAGTAGAAGTCGTAGCGGTGCTCCCACCAGTGCGCGGCGCTGTCGGGTCCCAGGTCGCGGGCACCGTGGGCGGCGCAAATCTGCTGGGCGCGGGCCAGTTGGGCGGCGGCGATCTCCGGGTAGCCGTCGAAGATGAAGATCAGGTAGGCCCCTTGCAAATCGAGATCGAGCACGCGCTTGATCAGGGTGGCCGTGGAGCCTTCGTCGTAGAGGCGCAGGACGGCGGGCTGGAGGCGGGCCAGCATGATCTCGCGCCCGGCGGCCAGCGCGTCGTGGAGGCTGTCGAAGAGGACGGCGCGGAAGAGGCGGGTTTCGGGCGGGCGCTCGATCTGGAAGGTGGCCTCGGTGATGACCCCCATCGTGCCCTCGGAGCCGAGGAAGAGGTTCATCAGCATGGGGCCGCTGGCGTGGCTGGGCACCGGGGGGGTGCGGATGATCGTGCCGACGGGCAGCACGGCTTCGATGGCGAGGACCAGGTCTTCGGCCTTGCCGTATTTGGTGGAGATGACGCCGGAGCCGCGCGCCGCCAGGTAGCCGCCGACGGTGGCCGCGTTGGCCGAGGCGGGGTAGTGGGGGAAGGTCAGGCCGTGCTCGTTCAGCGCCTTTTCCAGCACCGCGCCGATGACTCCCGCCTGGGCGGTGACGGTCAGGTCGGTCGTGTTGATCGGGCCGATGCGGTCGAGCCGCTTGAGGTCGAGCAGGATGCCGCCGTAGATGGGGGCCGCGCCGCCCTGGTGCCCGACCCGCCGCCCCAGGGCACCACCGGCAGGCGGTAGGCGTTGGCGACGGTGAGGAGGCGGCTGATCTCTTCGGGCGAGCCGGGGTGGACGATCCAGTCGGGGCTGGGTGGGGGTGCCCCCCGGTCGAGCCACATCTGCGGCATCCACGACCAGTCGGTGGCGTAGACCAGCTTGTCGCCCAAGCGGGTGGAGACGTGGGCCGCGCCGACGATGTCGGCCAGCTCGGTCTCGATCATCTCACGAGCGAGGCTCGTGGGGCGGGCGTCGTGGTTCGTGGCTCGTGGCTCCATTGCGTGACGAGTTGCGAGTGGTGCGTTGCGCGTTGCGGGTGGGTGTTAGTTTGTTGCCCCAACAAACTAAGCGGAGTTTAGCATAGGGGGGGCGGGTTGTCAATAGGGTTGCTAATGTTCAATCTGATAGTACGCTGTTTATTCCATCCACCCTTCGGGGCCTTGCCACAAAGGATGTTTAAGATAGCGCGGGGGCTGCGGCTCCCGATGCTTATTCCAGAAACGGTAGGTCTGGCGTAAGCCGCGCAGTGCTGGATAGGGGAAGGCGGCGAGCGATCCAGCTTGTAGAGCAAGGTCGGGGGTGCTGGGGTCGAGCCATTGCAGCTTGCCCCAACGCACCCAATAGGCCAGATCATAGGCGTGCGGTCCCTCTGCGCCCCACCACTGCGGGGCGTGCATGGGATCGTCGGCGTAGCGTTCCAGCAGCTTCTGACGTGCTTCGCGTATGCGGTTTCGTACGATATCCCCATCCCCTGCATAATAGGTGACGGTAAAGAGCAAGTAGCGCGGCACGAAGGCTGCGCCTTCTACCCGGCAGATCGGCAGGCTATGTAACACGGCTACCGCAGGTGTGTCGTCCGGCATGTAGGCTGCTAGCACATAGGGCAACTCGCCTAGCCGGTTCAGGATGGTGTCACATTCCACGGGAACCGTACCATTCAGATTGAACGTTGTTGAGACCGCAAGAAAGTGGGGACAGGGGCCGTTATCCAGACCGGGGGCACCATCTAACCATTGCTGGTAGAACCACTTGGTGAATACGCCGTCAGTGCGATTGGGGTCGAATCCCCAGCGGCTCAGGCTGTGGGTGTCGAGTGGTTCGGTGTAGGAAGTGTTGCAATAGGGACAACGCGCCACCACGTAGCGCGGTAAACGTGTCCAATATTCGCGAAAGACGGGATCGTTCCATGATGCCTGGAAACGGTTTCGCTCGTTCAAGTGGGCGATGATAGCTGTGTATTCGTCTGTAGTAAAAGTGATCTGAAGGTGATTACGGGTAACGAACGGATTGAGCGGGGTTGCACGCGGGGTCCGAAAGACCGGCTTCTCCTCCGGACGGCGGAATTGGGATTCTAGCCAGGCACTAATGAACATCAGGATACAGACCAGGAGCAGATTGGTTCGGGCCGGGTTGACAGCAGTGTTGGCCCATAGGAGGCTACAGGCGAGTCCCGGCAGCACCGCCAGCACCGCCCGTTCGTGCCCGCCGAGCACTTGCCGTAAGAAGGCCATGAGAAGGACGACCAATGCCGGGCCGAATGCCGCCCAGCCGAGCGTCGCATTCAAGGCCAAACTACCCAGCATCAGACCAAGCGTAATCGCATTCGTGCCGTCTGCCGCTACCTCACGCAGGAGGTGCCATAGGCGCGCATAACGCGGCGGGCGGGGGTAAGGAATTGTGTACCGGGTCAGATCGGAGAGGATGGCGGGCCAGGTTCTGAACCGCCAGACCACGAACGCCAGCAGCACCATCAGTGCTACAGCGCTGCCGCCGACGGGCAGCGCTGCGCTGGCAGCGAATAACGGCAGTTCCCAAATCAGCCCGCGCGGATCTAGCGTTTCTACCGTGGCGTGGCGGGTGGCAGTCGGAACGCGATAGGCGGGGCCACCTGCCCACCAGGGGTATAGGACCAAGACATCATCAGCAGCCCACTCGAACCAGGGCTTAAGTGGGCTTGTTGTGCTCATGTGTCATCTTATTTCTAACGAGGCTTGGGATTTGAGTAGAAGATTTCCATTTATAATAGCAGATATTCAGGAAGGATCGCTGTGAAGTAGTTCACAAAGGATCGAACTCTACCCAAACAACAGGGGCGCGGCCCCCGCCGCGCCCCACAAACCCCACCCCATGCGCCACGAAGCACTACGTCACGACGGCCAGGGGGCGGATGGCCTTGTCGAAGGCGTAGGTGCAATGCGGCGCGCCCATGGCGTGGCAGGCGATCTCGGTCACGCGCAGACGGGTCAACCCTGCGCGGGTGGTTCCGCCCCCAGCCTGCATCTCATAATTGATGCCGATGACTACCGCAGCGCGTGCCGCCGTCTGGTTCACCCCAAATCAAATATACTATGACTTTTGTATCAT
>JBBSAN010000402.1:0-6529 GCA_038252265.1 Chloroflexia bacterium | reverse complement strand
GGTCGGGCCCCGGGGGGGGGGGGTTCCCCGGGGGCCGGGCACCGCAAGGTCGCAGTACTACTCGTGCCCGTTGCGGGCAGCGGCGGCACTGGCGTGCTCAATCGCGGCCTGGGCATCCGGGGGCAGGGACCGGCTGGTGTTGATCACTTCATCGATCAGCCCGTATTCCACGGCCTCTTGCGGCTCCATGAAGCGGTCGCGGTCGAAGTCGTGGCTGACCCGCTCCAGCGTCTGCCCGCTGTGGTCGGCCACGATCTGGCGGATCTTGCTCTGCAAGCGCAGCATTTCGCGGGCCTGGATTTCAACATCCGGGCCGGAGCCGGAGAAGCCCCCCAGGGCCGGGTGCATGTGGATGGTCGAGTTGGGCAGCGAGAAGCGCTTGCCCTTCGCGCCCGCCGTCAGCAAGACGGTGCCCATGCTGGCGGCCATGCCGATGCAGATAGTGGACACATCGGCGCGGATGAACTGCATGGTGTCGTAGATCGCCAGCCCGGCGGTGATGTGGCCGCCAGGGCTTTGGATGTACAACTGGATGTCGCGATCCTGATCTTCGTGATCGAGGAAGAGCAACTGGGCGACGACGATATTGGCGACATTGTCGTCAATGCCGGTGCCGATGAAGATGATGCGATCGCGCAGCAGCCGCGAGTAGATGTCATAGACACGCTCGCCGCGGCTGGAGCTTTCGACCACATAGGGCACCACAAAATTGCTTGGTCTCACCAGGTCCATAACCGGGTTCTCCTTTATACTAAGCAGCGGCTCCGATTGATTACCGATTGGGCGACCCGAACCGCAAGCGGGCCATACGGTCATGCGTGATGCGTGATGCGTGATGCGTGATGCGTGATTAAGTGTTGTGCGATGGATGGGGTGTATGACTGATATATCGCACTGCTTTGTGATATGTTTCACGTATCACGCATCACGCATCACGTTTCACGCGTTCGCTTCGATTTCCTCTGTGTTGCCTGCGCCGAGGACTTCGGCAGCCCCACCGGCGGTTTCCAGCGGCCCCGGATCTTGCTCGGTGGCAGGCACCGCGCCGGTGATTTCGGGGGTGTGGCTCGCCAGCACGGAGTCGGCATCCTCTACCGGGTCTGCTGCGCCGTCTGCGCCATCGTCGGTCGCCGGGCTGGACTCGGCAGCGGTAGCACTGGCCGAAACAGGGTCTGCTTCGGTGGCGGTGTCTGCCTCGGTAGCTGCTTCGGTGTCCGCCTCGTCGGTCGGGGCAGCCTCGGCTACCGGTTCATTGGCGCGACCTTCGGCCAGGGCGACCAGGCGCTCCACCAGGCGGCGCTCGAACAGGATGTTCTCCAGTTGCTGGCGCTGCTCCGGGGTGTCGAAGATCTCGCGGATACGGTCCTCACTGGGCGTGCCGACGTAGGGTTCCATGCGCTCCGCGATGGCCTTGTCCACGTCCGCGTCCTTCACGTCCACGCCCTCACGCTGGGCGAACTCGCCCAACACCAGGGTCTGGCCGACGCGGGCGCGGGCGGGTTCGCGCTGCTGGGCACGCCACTCGTCTTCGCTGGTGCCGGTCAGGCTAAAATAGCGGCGCGGGTCAATATGGCTCTGGCGCATCCGCTCGCTCAGGCGCTCGAACTGGCCGTTCACCTCGCGGTCGATCAGGGCGCGGGGCACTTCGACCGTGGCGCGTTCGACCAGTTGGCGGATCACCTCGTCTACCTGCTTCGACTCGGCGGCGGCGGTCGCATCGTTCAGCAGGTTCTCGTGGATGCGCGTCCGCAGTTCATCCACCGACTCCAGTTGGGCCACCTTCTGGGCAAACGCTTCATCCAGATCGGGCAGGGTCTGCTCTTCCAGCGATTGGAGCTTCACATGGACCGTCGCGTCCTTATCGCGCAAGGATTCGTCGGGGTACTCGGCGGGGAAGGTGATGGCGAAGTCTTTTTCCTCGCCGGGCATCATGCCGATGATGTTCTGGTCAATCTCATTCGGCCAGGTGGGCGCGCTGGTGGCGGCCAGTTCGATGGAGAGGCTTTCCCCGGTCATGTTGGTGACGGGGCCGTCAATGGTGTAGGTTTCCAGGTCGATGACCACGCGGTCGCCCAACCGGGCGGCACGCTCTTCGGCGGGGGTGGCCCAGGTGCCGTCGCGCTTCCGTAGCTCGGTCAGCACCTCGTCCACCTTGCTCTCGTCCAGTTCGACCGGCTCGCGTTCGACGCGGATATCACTGTAATCGGGTAGCTCCACCTTGGCGGGCTGATCGATCACCACGCGCACGGTCACCGGGCTGGTGCTCTCGATGCGCACGTCCGAAATGTCGGTGTGTTCGATGCCTTGTTCGTCAATCGCCTGGTGCAGCGTGGTCCCGATCATGCCCTCGACGGCCTGCTCGATCAGGGCTTCCCGGCCCACAAAACGTTCAAAAATCGGACGAGGGGCTTTGCCGGGCCGAAAGCCGGGGATGTTGACGCGCCCGACCAACTGGCGGTAGGCTTTTTGCAACGCTGGCTCCATCTCTTCGGAGCCAAGTTCGATGGTCAGCGCCACCTGGCGGTCGGGCAGGTCCTCGCGGGTGATATTCACAGCTCTAAAGGTCTCCTTTGATCACAGACGTTCCCCATCTTGGGGGAGCGTTTCTGATTAAGATTATACCAGAAAGCCCCCCCTTTGGGAAGGGACGACGCTCCTCCGCTCAGGCTAACCGGGCGATCCCCTCAGCCAGCCGGTCCAGGCGGGGGAGGATCGCGTCGGCCCCGGCTGCCGGGAGGCTGAAGATGCAGCGGGTCACCCCGATGGCGGCCAGGGTGTCCACTAGCTCCGGGGTCGGGCGGGCACCGTAGGTGATAATCGAGATGGGGATGGGCGGGCGTCCGGCCTCGGCGGCCAGCCGTTGTAGCGTGGTGGCCCGCTCGGCCAGGTGGGCGAAGCCGTCGCCGCGGATGATCGGCATCCAGGCATCGCCGTAGGCCACCACGCGGGACAGGGTGCCCGCGCCATCACCGCCCACCAGGACGGGCGGGTAGGGCTGCTGGACCGGCTTGGGCCAGCTCCAGATCGGGTCGAAGCGTACGTGCTCGCCCGCATAGTGCGCCTCGTCCTGCGTCCAGATCGCCTGCATCGCTTCGATCCGCTCGCGCAGCAGCCCCCAGCGGCGGGCCGGGACCGTGCCGTGGTTCTCCATCTCTTCTGCGTTCCAGCCGCCGCCCACGCCGAAGAGGAAGCGCCCGCCCGACAGGTAGTCAAGCGTGGCGACCGCTTTCGCCAGCACAATCGGGTCGTGCTGGATGACCAGGCAGACCCCCGTGCCCACGCGGAGCCGGGTGGTGCTGGCCGCCACGGCGCTGAGGGCCACGAGCGGATCGAGGGTGCGGGTATATTCGCGGGGCAGGGCCGCGCCGCCGGGCCAGGGTGAGCGCCGGCTGGTCGGGATGTGGGTGTGTTCGGGCACGAACAACGACTCGAACCCGCGCTCTTCCGCTGCTTTCCCCAGTTCGATGATGCCGATGGTCTCATCGGTGGGGAACATGGTAATGCCAAAGTCCATCTGTTGCCTCACTACCCAAGTCAAGTTATGTTACGAGCCGAAACGTGAACGTGTAGGATATGACTCTGTCCATGGATGTTCGGGCTACCCCGAAGTGCGGGATGCGCCCCAGCATCCACGGGCGGAGCCGTGTCCTACAAGAGACGAGATCTCTCACGACTATAATTCCAATCCAGGATTGGTGTTGATTGTTGTTGCTTCCGCTTATTGTACCAGCCGGGAGATAAAATAGATGTAAGTGGGACCACCTGCCGTGCTGCGACATATCCCACATGATTTGACAAATCACCCGAAAATGGGTATAATTAATAGAACAAAGGTTCTAAAAAGAGCTATCAGCGATCCGTTGCTGCCCCTCCTGAAGAACGAGACCGTGTGTAGATTGTGCCAAGATGTATCAGAGAAATCGAGGGATCCAATGACTGCGGAAAAAGCTGCTGAAATCCTGTTTAACTGCGCGACGGTGCTGGAGTTGTACAAATCCAACCCCCACCGCATTGCGCGCTATCGCTACGCGGCGCAGATGATGCTGCGGCTGGGCAACCTGGCCCCGCAAACGGCGCAGAACCCGGAAGCGTTACGGGCGCTCGGCTTTGGCGAACGGCTCACGCGCAAGCTTAACGAGTTGTTCACCACCGGCAGCCTGAGCTTCTATGAAGACCTGCTGGGCGACCTGCCCTATGGGGTGGTGCGCCTGATGCAGGTGCCGGGTGTCGGCCCCAAGCTGGCCTTCCGGCTGTACAACGAACTGGGGGTCAACTCGGCGGCGGCGCTGGCGGCGGCAGCCCGGCGCGGTGAGGTCCACCAGCTAAAGGGCTTCGGCCCCCGTCGCGAGGCCATCTACGCCGCCTTCGAGGCTCCCGCTGCCCCGCCGCCCACGCCCATCGGCCAGCTTCAATTCGACTTCCCCAAAGCGGCCTGACGAGTGATGAGTAATGAGCGATGAGTGGCCGAGGGTCATTCGTCGCTCATTGCTATTTTATAAAGGCTGCGTGGTCGCCACGCCCGGTTCCGGGCTATCGGATTGGGTTACATCATCCCCATTGGGTACTGGAGCAGGGCTTCGCCTGCGGTGGCGGCCTCTTGATAGAAGGCGACCAGATCATGGTAACATTCCATGATGTATGCGCGTAGCGCATCGCCGGTATAAACGGTGTCGCGGCGTTGCACGTACCAGGTTTCGCCATCCCCTTCGGCCCCCAACCAGGGGTAGAGGCCGAGCGCCTGGAACTGGGCGGGATCATAGCGGGCATCCAGGGCGGCATCGGGTGTGTTGCGGAGTGCCGCCGCGATAGCTCCCACCTCGATCGGGTCTACCATCCCTGCTGGCAAAATCTCTTCCGCTGCTGGGTCCGCATAGGTCGGGCTGCCCTGGCTCAGCGCCGTCACATCGAGCGCGCCGCCCGGTGCCGTCCCCAGGATCGCGCGGGCCAGCGGCCCTATGCCGCCCCACGGTTCCCCGGTCAGCAAGAAATGGATCGTGTGCCAGGCGAGGTCTATATCGAGCAGGGGCCGGGTGCTTTCCAACCGGTTGAAGGCGGCAGTGTCCCACCACTCTTCCTCGCTGCTTTCGTCGGCATCTTCTGGTAAGGCTAATGCGGGGGCGAGGGTCGCTAACTGCTCGGCAGGAAGCCGCATGAACAACCAATGCATGGACATTGCGCTCTCCTGCCTACGTATATCTGCCTACAGCCGAGGAGCGGCCCCGCATGAGGGCTGCCCATGAACAACTCCTCATGGCTCATTACTCATCACTCGTCAAGGCGTGGCGACGGCGTTGGGGCGGGGTTGGCGGCCTTGCGAGTGCAGGAGGTGGTACACGTCGTCTTGCGTGACCAGACCGACCAGCCGCCCGCCGTCTACCACCGGCACCTCCATCACCTGTTCGCGCTGCATCACCTGGAGCAAGTCGTTGGCGCTGTCGGTGGGGGTGACGGTGCCGAGTTGGGGGAGCGGGGTCATCACCTCGTCTACCGGGGTCTCGCCCCAGCGTCCGGTGGGCAGCCCGCGCACCTGGCCGAGGGTGAGCATTCCCACCAATTGCCCGTCGCGCAGCACCGGCAGCCCTGGCTGGGGCGTCTTTTCAAAATACTGGCTCCAGGCATCCCCGATGCGCGTGCCGGTGTGGACCCAGGCGAAGTGTTCGCGCATCATCTGGCTCACCCGCAGCCCGCGCAACGCCTGTTGCACCAACACCTGCTGGTAGCTGGACTGGGCCATGCCGGTCAGGTACCAGCCGATCCCCGCCGTCCACAACCCCCCCAGCCCCTGCCGCCACAACACCGTTTGGGCCAGCCCCAGCGCGACCATGCCCCAGCCGACCACCTGCCCGGTGCGGGCCGCGATGCGGGTGGCGCGGATAAAGTCGTGCAGGATGGCCCAGAGGATGGCCCGCAGGATGCGCCCGCCGTCCAGCGGGAAGCCGGGGATCAGGTTGAACAGGGCCAGGGAGATGTTGATCAACGCCAGGGTGGCGCAGACGGCGTAGATCGCCGGTACGGCCTGGGTGACCAGCGCCAGCGCCCCGAACCCTAACCCGAATACCAGGCTCGACAAAGGGCCGACCACGGTGATCAACACCTCGTCCAGCGGGCGGTCCGCATCGCGCTCGATCTCCGCGGCCCCACCGAGGATGAACAGGGTGATCCCTCGCACGGGCACGCCCCGCGACAGGGCCATCATGGCGTGGGCCAGTTCGTGTCCCAGTACCGAGAGGAGGAACAGCACGGCGGTCACCGCCGCCGCCACCCAGGCGATGCCGCTGCCCACCCCCGGAAAGGTGAGCGGGTAGCCAACGCCCAGCGACCAGACAATCACCACAAAAAATAAAAACCAGCTCCAGTGCAGCCCAATGGCTACCCCGCCGATCCGCCCTAATCGCCACGTTGATCGCATAACCCCACTGGCTCCTTACTAGACCCACGTCCACCTCGCCCGTGCAGCAAGAACAATGCCCTGCACCGGCCTCTTCTTTATATACGCAATTCGGGCACGAGATGCTGCGTGATGCGTGGT